>NZ_JBFBDO010000130.1:0-20119 GCF_040683335.1 Kitasatospora sp. NPDC093806 | reverse complement strand
CCCGCCGGTACCGCGCTCGCCCCGGCCCGCGCCGACTCCGGCGCGGCCGGCCCGCCCCCGGCCGGCCCGCCGCACCCGGCGACCACGGCCGCCAGGCACACCGCCGCGACCAACCCGGTCCGCCCGGTTCGCCCGGTCCGCCTGCCCCGCCCGGCCCGACGGCCCGTCAACCCCCTACTAGTACGACTATCTGATGGTCTATCCATAGCCCCACTGCTCCCCCGCCACGCCGACCCCTCAATCCCCCCCTCACCCACCCGGCCCAGCCGTCCCCCTCTACCGCTCTACCGCCCGCACAGCGACTCCGCCCAGGCCGCCAGCGCCGCGAAGTCCTCCGCCGCCAACCCCCGCCCCGGATGCACCCGGTGCAGCAGCGCGGGCCCGTCGTGGTGCGCCGCCACGTACGCGCGGTCGGCCGGCCCCAGATCGTCGTCCACCCAGGCGAACGGACGGCCCGCCACCCACTCCACGATCGGCCAGGTCTTCGGACAGGTGTCGTCCGGCCGCCACTCCACCGGCCGCGGCACCGGCACGTACGGCAACTCCGGCAGCCCCAGCACCGGCCCGATCCACCGATTCGCATCCGCCTGCCAGGTCGTCGCCCAGACCAACCGGTACGGCAGCGCCCGCAGGCGCGCACCGTGCGCCGGATCCAGCCGCACCTCCACGGGGCCGGCGGCCCAGGGCGGCATCGTCCGGTAGGTCCGGAACCCGGGCGGCAGCGCGTCCGGCTCCGCGTGGTACGGGTTGAGCGGGCCGTCGACGTCCAGCAGCAGCAGTGGGAGCGGGTTCATCCCGGGACCGTACCTTGATCGAAAATCGTTCGCGGCAGCGACGGTGGCCGTCCGATAATGCGCGCATGACGACCAGTACGCAGCACAGCACGAAGGAACTCTGGGCGGTCGCGCCCGCGGATGTCGGCTCCGAGGAGTCCCTGGCCCTGCTGCGCGAGTACTACCTCGACGTCGCCAACCGGTACTACCTGCTCCACTTCGGCCGGGAGGGCACGCCCGAGGAGATCGAGACCGGGCTGGCCGGCTCCCCCAGCGACGACCTCGCCGCGCCCACCGGCGCCTTCCTGCTCGGCCGCTACGGAACCACCGAGGAGCCCGAGGCCTGCGCCGGGCTGCGCGTCCTCGACGCCGACACCGTCGAGCTGACCCGGGTGTACGTCCGCCCGTCCCGGCGCGGCACCGGCGGCGGCTCGCACCTGCTGACCGCCGTCGACGAGGCGGCGCGGGCGCTCGGCGCCCGGCGGATCGTCCTCGACACCCGCCTCGACCTGGTGGAGGCCCGCGCGCTCTACACCCGGCACGGCTACCGCGAGATACCCGCGTACACCAGCAACATGTACGCCGAGGTCTGGTACGGCAAGGACCTCACCGGTGCAGACCGTTGAGCTGCTCTGCGACGCCCCGTTCGACGGCGCCGTCCGCACGGTGTGGCAGCACCTCGCGGACGGCGGCGTCGACAGCCTCGCGCACAGCACCCACCCCGGCCACCGCCCGCACCTGACCCTGGCCGCCTGCGCCCGGATGCCCGCCGGCGCGGCCGACCGGATCGACGAACTCCTGCGCGAGGCCCTGCCGTTGCCCGTCCGGCTGACCGGCCTGCTGTCGTTCGCCGCCCGCAGCCGGCGCCGGGTGCTGAGCTGGTCCGTGGTCCCGACCGCCGACCTGGTCCTGCTCCACCAGCGGATCTGGCACGCCCTCGACGGCGCCGAGGAACCCGACCAGCACTACGTCCCCGGCCGCTGGTCCCCCCACCTCGCCCTCACCCGCCGCCTCACCCCCGAATCCCTCACCCTCGCCCACACCCTCCTCGGCCGCCACCCCGACCTCACCGGCACCTTCACCACCGCCCGCACCTTCGACTCCACCACCCAACAAGCCCACCCCCTGGGCACCGCCGGCTGACGGTCGTCGGCACTTCTCGCCATAATTTCATTCGCCCCTCCGATGAACGATTCTATTCATTCCGAGGGAATCTCCTGGCACCCCCGTGTGACCCCGGTCACTGTGCAATTTTACTGATGGCTGCTAACTTTGGCGGGTCGCCGACAATGGGCGGCCACAATTTCGGGGGGATGCGTGTCGCAGATCGACGATGTCCTCGGGGAGAGAATTCGCAGAACGCCGCTCCTGACCGCCGAGGTCGAATTTCGGAAAAGCGTCCGGAGATTTGCCCTGAAGCTCGAACAGAACGGCCGGACCGGCTCGGTGAAGGACCGCACCGCGGTCGGCCTCCTGCGCCGACTGCACAGTGAACGACCACTGTTACCCGGCACCGTGGTGATCGAGTCGACCTCCGGGAACCTCGGCCTCGCTCTGGCCGGGATCCTCGGAGCACTCGACTGCCGTTTCATCGCGGTCATCGACCCCAAAACTCCCCGGACCACCCGGGAGGCGCTGCTGCACAGCGGCGCCGAGGTGATCCTGGTGGACGAGTCCGACGGCCGGGGCGGATATCTGCTGAGCCGCCTCGAAACCGTGGCCCGCCTCTGCGCCGAGAATCCGGATTACCGCTGGCCCGATCAGTACGGAAATCCGGCGAGCCCGGATATCCATGAATCGACCACCGGCCCGGAAATCGTCGAACAGGCCGGCCCGGCACTCGACGCCGTCTATGTGCCCGTCTCCACCGGCGGCACCTTCGCCGGAATCGCCGCCCATCTGCACAAGGTCCGACCGGACGTGGCAGCCGTCGCGGTGGACCTCGACGGTTCGGTCGCCCTCGGCGGCGACGCGGGCGACCGCCTGCTGCCGGGCATCGGGGCCAGCCGCCCGTCGTCCTTCGTGCGCCCCGGCGACTACGACCGCGCCGTGCGGGTGGACGGCTGCGAGGCGATCGCCGTGTGCCGCATCGTGCTGGAGGACCTCGGCCTGGCCCTGGGCGGCTCCAGCGGCTGCACCGTCCGCGCCCTGCTCGCCGACCTGGGCCGGGGGCTGACGACGCGCCTGGCCGTGTGCCTGGCAGCCGACGGCGGCGGCAAGTACCTCGACACCGTCTACAGCGACGACTGGGCCAGACGCACCGGGATCCACGAGGACATCGAGCTGGCCGGCAAACGGCTCCGGCACGAAGGGCTCCGGTTCCGGTGGGCGCAGTAGGGGACGCGCGGGCCACGCCCACCGGGCCGCCGAGCCGCGCCGGGTTCCGCGACTTCCAGCCGCTGGTCCAGGCCGCGGCGCTCATCGAATGGACCGGAACCGGCCTGTTCCTGGCCGTGTCGACGATCTACTTCGTGCAGGTCGTGGGCCTGCCCGCGGCCCAGGTGGGCGCCGGGCTCGGCCTCGCGGGCGGTGCGGCCATGCTCGGCACTCCGCTGGTCGCCCGGCTGGCCGGCCGGCACGGCCCCCGGACCGTGCTGGTCTGGCTGAACCTGCTGCGCGCGCTGGCGACGCTCGGCTACCTGTGGGTCGACGGCTGGATCGGCTTCGCGGCGGTCGCCCTGGTCGTCGCGGTAATGGAGCAGTCCGCGCCGCCGCTGATCCAGGCCTACGTCGGGTCACTGGCCGCGGAGGCGTTCCGCGGCCGGGTACTGGCCGCGCAACGGACCCTGGTCAACGTGGGCATCAGCCTGGGCGGCCTGATCGCGGGCGCGGTCCTCGGCGCCGACGACCCTGGCTCCTTCCGGGTGCTGCTCGTCGGCGGCGCGGTGTCCTACCTGCTGGTCGCGGTGGTCCTTTCCACCGGCCGGGCCGGCGACCCGGCGACCCGCGGTGCGGGCAGCCTGCGCGCCCCCGCACGCGACCGCCGGTTCCTCGCGCTGACCTGCTACAACGCGTTGCTGTCGCTGTGGACGCCGGTACTGAACGTCGGGTTCCCGCTCTGGCTGGTCGTCGGGGTGCACGCGCCGGTGCGCCTCGCCGGCCTCCTCTACGCCGTCAACACCGTGCTCTGCATCGCCTTGCAGTACCCCCTCAACCGCTTCCACCGCACGGCCGACCAGGCCCTGCGCTGCTATGGCGCGGCCGCCGGGTTGCTGGCCCTCGCGGTGGCCGGCCTGGCGGTCGCCCCGGCCCTCGCCGGGCCCGGCGGGCCGCTGCTCCTCGCGGGGTCGGTCGTCGTGCTCACCCTCGCCGAACTGCTCCAGGTCGGCGCGGCGTGGACGCTCTCCTTCGAGTTGGCGCCCGCCGACGACCGCAGTTCGTACCTGCTGTTCTTCGGCACCGGCCGGACGCTGGCCAACCGGGTCATCGGCCCGGTGCTGATGACGGGCGTGGTGCTGGCGCTCGGCAGCGCCGGCTGGGCCGCCCTGGCCGGCGTGTTCGCCGCGAGCGCGGCGATCCCGTTCGCCGTCCTGCGCCGCCGCCGCGCCACCGTGACGCCGTAGCGCACCGCGCTGCCGCGCTGTCGCGCCCCGTGCGGCAACCCACCGCGCCGTACCCCACCGCGCCTCCACCGGGCGGTGACCCACCGCAGCCCACCGCGCCGTCGACCGACCCGTCGCCGGCCGACCCGCCGTGCCCCGGCACGCGCCGGGCCGGCCGCCTCGGGCCGCGGCCGCGGTGGCGGCTGCACCGATCCCTCACAGAAAGGCAGGACACACATGAGCACCACCGACGAGGACCTGCGCGAGATCAACCGGACCATGTGGTCCTACGGGGAGTACCGGCACGTCGCCGACCTGCTCCGGCCCGGCGCCGTCGACCTGGTCGAGCGGCTCGGGCCGACCCCCGGGCTGCGCCACCTGGACGTGGCCACCGGCAACGGCAACGTGGCCCTGCTGTCCGCCCTGCGCGGCGCCGAGGTCCACGGCCTGGACCTCACCGACCAGTTCTTCGCCGACGCCCGCGAGCGCGCCGCGCAGGCCGGCGTCACCTTCGAACTGACCCGCGGCGACGCCCAGGAGCTGCCGTTCGAGGACGCCGACGCCGACACCGGCTTCGACCTGGTGACCTCCACCTACGGCGTGCAGTTCGCCCCGGACCACCGGGCGGCGGCCGGCGAGATGGCCCGGGTGCTGCGCCCGGGCGGCCGGATCGGCCTGTGCAACTGGACCAGCCGCAGCTGGACCGCGCACTTCCAGGAGATCCTCTCCTCCTACTTCCCCTCGCCGGCCGGCCACCAGGGCCAGCCGATGCTCTGGGGCGACGAACGCTACCTCGCCGGGCTGTTCGGCCCGGAGTTCGAGGTCACCGCCGAGCGCCGGGAGCTCTGGTACCCGTTCCCCGACGCGGAGGCGCTGGTGGCCTTCTTCGAAGCCTGCTTCGGCCCCTGCATCGCCGCCCGCAACACCATCGCACCGCCCAGCCGCTGGTTCGAACTGCGCGCCGAGATGGTCGAGATGACCGAGCGCTTCGTCACCACCGACGAGCGCGGCACCGGCGTGCCGGTCGAGTACCTGCTCGTGGTGGCCCGCAAGCGCGACCACGGCGACCGGGACCAGGGGAACCGGGAGGGCCGGGCGTGACGGCCCGGCACCGCCCGGTCGGCGCGGACCTGCCCTCCGCCGTCCTGCCGCTGCCCGAGGCCGAACGGGCCGCCGCGATCGCCGCCGCCCTCTCCCGGACCGAGGACTACGACCTCCGGCTGCCGGTCGTCGCCCACGTCGAACGCCAGGCGGCCGCCCGGCCCGACCACCCCGCCGTCGAGGACGCGACCGGGGCCGTCGGCTACGCGCGGCTCGCCGACCAGGCCCGCCGGGTCGCCGCCGACCTGGAGCGGGCCGGTGTCGCCGCCGGGGACATCGTGGCCGTCGGCGGGGAGCGCGGCGCCGACGTGGTCCGCGCCTTCCTCGCCCTGGAGCTGCTGGGCGCCGTCTACCTGCCGGTGGACGCCGCCTGGCCGCCCGCCCGCGTCGAGGGCGTGCTGGCCGACAGCGCCGCGGTGCTGCTGCTCACCACCGGCGCGGCCGGTGCGTGGACCGCGCTGGCCAAGGGAGCGGCCGCGGCCGGCTGCCCGACCCGGCCGGTGACGGCGGACGGTGCGGAGGCGTTCGCCGGCCCGGCCCGCCTGGACGGCCCCGAACAGCTCCGGTACCTGCTCTACACCTCCGGCTCGACCGGACGGCCCAAGGGTGCGCTGGTGGAGCACCAGGGCATGCTCAACCACCTGTGGGCCAAGGTGCAGGACCTCGGCCTGGGGCCCGCCGACCGGCTCGCCCAGACCGCGCCGCTCGGCTTCGACATCTCGGTCTGGCAGCTGCTCGCACCGCTGCTCGTCGGCGGCACCGTGCAGGTGTTCGGCGACGAGGAGGCGCAGGAGGGCGCCCGGCTGCTGGCGGTGGCCGCCGCGCGCGGGACGACGGTGCTGGAGATCGTGCCGACCCTCATCCGCTTCCTGCTGGACGCCGTGGACACTGCGGGCACCCTCGACGCCGCGGACAGCCTCGACGCCGCGGATCCCGGAGGCGAGCGGCCGGGTCCGGGGCCGCTGGCCCGGCTGCGCTGGCTGATCGCCACCGGCGAGGAGCTGCCGCTCGCCCTGGCCCGGCGCTGGCTGGCGGCCTTCCCCGGCATCGGGCTGCTGAACGCCTACGGCCCCACCGAGTGCTCGGACGACGTCACCCACGCCGTCCTCACCGCCCCCGGCCCCGAGGTGCGCCACCTGCCGATCGGCGGCCCGATCGGCAACGTCACCCTGTACGTGCTGCGGCGCACCGAGGACGGCTACGCGGCCTGCCCGCCCGGGGAGCCCGGCGAGCTGTTCGTCGGCGGCGTCGCCGTCGGCCGGGGCTACCTCGACGACCCGGAGCGCACCGCCCGCGCCTTCTTCGCCGACCCGTTCACCGGCCGGGGCCGGCTGTACCGGACCGGTGACGCGGTGCGCCGGCTGCCCTCGGCGGAACTGGAGTACCTCGGCCGGATCGACCGTCAGGTCAAGCTCGGCGGGGTCCGGATGGAACTCGCCGAGATCGAGGCCGTGCTCGGCTCCCACCCGGCGGTCGGCGCCTGCGCGGTGACCCTGGTCGAACCGGTCGAGGCCGAGGCGCTGGTCGCCCGCGCGAGCTCCGCCGCCCCGCCGGCCCCCGCACCGCCCCGGCTGGTGGCCTACCTGGCGCCGACCGGCCCCGACTGGTCCCGGGAGGAGCTGCGGGCCCACCTCGCCGCGCTGCTGCCCCGGCCGATGGTCCCGCAGACGTACGTGGAACTGGCGGAACTCCCGCTCACCCGCAACGGGAAGATCGACTACGCCGCCCTGCCGGCGCCGCCGAGCCGCGACCGCCCGGCCGGGCGGGAGCTGGTCGCACCGGCCGGTCCGGCGGAGGCCGCCGTCGCGGGCCTGGTCGCCGAGCTGCTCGGGCTCGACGCGGTCGGCCGCTCCGACGCCTTCCTGGAGCTGGGCGGCGACTCGCTGCTCGCCATGCGCCTGGTGGCCCGGCTGCGGGAGAGCGGTTCGCCCGCCTCCCTGCACGACGTGCTGCGGGACGGCTCCCCCGCCGCCCTCGCCGCGCTCGCCACGTCCGCGGCGTCCGCGGCGTCCGCCACGACCCCGCCCGGCGAACACCCGCCCACCGAACACCCGGTCACCGAACGTCCGGCCACCGACGGATCGGGTCGCCGGTCCCGGCCGCTGACCCCCGAACAGGCCGGGATCTACTTCCACTGGCGGCTCGACCCCGACAGCCCGTACTACAGCTATCAGGGCACCCTGGAGCTGGACGGGCCGCTGGACCTCGACCGGCTCGCCCGGGCCTGGGAGCTGCTGCTGGCCGAGAACCCGCTGCTGCTCGCCCGGTTCACCGAGGACGAGGCCGACGGCGAGCCCGTGCACACCTACCCGCACTGGCGCATCCCGCTGCCCGCCCCGGAGGACCTCACCGCCCTGGACCCGGCCGACCGGGAACGCGCCTACCGCGAGCACGCCGCCGCCGAGGCGGCCCGCCCCTTCGACCTGGCGGGCGCCCCGGCGCTGTGGCTGCGCAGCTTCGTCGTCGGGCCGGACCGCCACCGGCTGCTGGTCACCATGCACGAGATCCTGCTCGACGGCTGGGGCGCCACCGTGCTGTTCGACCGCCTCGCCGAGCTCTACGCCCGCGCCGCCGACCCCGACGCCGGGCCCGACCCGGCCCGCGCCACCCGCTACGACCGCTACCTCGACTGGCACCGAACGCATCTGGACAGCGCCGAGGTGGCGCGGGCCGGCGCCTACTGGCGCGAGCGCCTGGCCGGCGAACCGCCCGTCCTCGACCTGGGCACCGGCCCGCGCCCCACCCGTCCCAGCTACCGCGGCCGCCAGCTCGAAACCGCCCTCGAACCGCACGCCACCGCCGCCGTACGAGCCACCGCGCAGCGCCTGCGCAGCACGCCCTTCGTCCTGCTCCTCGCCGCCTACGCGCTCGCGCTCACCTACTACGGCGACGCGGAGGAGGTGGTCGTCGGCGCGCCGATGGCCAACCGGGAGCGGCCCGAACAGATCGACGTGCCCGCCTTCATGCTCGCCATGCTGCCGCTGCGGATCGCGATCGACCCGGACCGGACGCTCGGCGACTTCACCACCGCCGTGCACCGGGTGGTCATGGACGGCTACGCGGCGGCCGACCACCCCTTCGGCTGGACGCTGCGCGACCTGCCCGCCGCCGCCCGCAGCGGCTCGGCCACCCCCGTCTTCCAGACCATGCTCAACATGCCCGCCTACCCCGCCCGTTCCAGCGTGGCGGACGAAGTCTCGTTCCGCTTCGTGGAGTTGGAGACCGGCTTCACCAAGTACGACTGCGCGCTCTACGTCCAGCCGCACGGCCCGCACCAGCTGCTGGTGCAACTCGCCTACCAGGAGCAGCTGCTGGACGTGGAGGCGGCCGGGCGGGTGCTGGCCAGCACCGTCGTCGCGCTGCGCGCGCTGGTCGAAGCACCCGGCACCGCGATCCGCCACCTCGACCTCAGGCCCACCGCCCTCGACCGGGCCTGGCCCTCGACCGGAGAAGAGAACCCATGCTGACCGAGAACGCCACCACCGCCCGTTCCGCCTTCGTCGAGCTCTTCGCCGCCCAGGTGGCCCGGGATCCCGACGCCGTGGCCGTGCGGTTCGGCGAACAGACCCTCGACTACCGCGAACTGGACCTGTGGAGCGGCCGGATCGCCGCCCGGCTGGCCGAGCAGGGCGTCGGCCCGGGCAGCCTGGTCGCGCTGGCCGCCGACCGCGGCTTCGCCCCGCTCGTCGGGGTGCTGGCCGTGCTCAAGGCCGGGGCCGGCTACCTCGGCCTGGACCCGTCCACCCCGGCCCGCCGGCAGCGGCGGATGATCGAGGAGACCGCGCCGGACTGCGTGCTCGCCGAGCCCGGCCTCGACCGGTTCCCCACCCTGGACGCGCCGCGGGTGCGGTTGGCCCCGGTCACCGAGGGCCCGACCCTGGGCGAGCCCGCCACCGCGTCCGCCCCCGAGGCGGAGCGGACCTTCCACGTCGTCTACACCTCCGGCAGCACCGGCGACCCCAAGGGCGTGCGGATCAGCCACCGTTCGGTCCTCAACCGGCTCCAGTGGATGTGGCGCGACCACCCGTTCCCGGCCGGGGCGGTGCTGGCCGTGCAGAAGTCCCACGCACTGGTCGCCTCCCCCTGGGAGCTGCTCGGCGGCCTCCTCCAGGGCATCCCCTCGGTGGTGCTCGCCCGCGAGGAGGTGCTCGACCCGGCCCTACTCGCCGACGCCGTCGAACGCGAGCGGATCACCCACCTCTTCCTCACCCCGCACCTGATCGACGGCCTGCTGGACGAGGCCGAGCGCCGACCCGACACCGGCCACCGGCCGGTCCTGGTCACCAGCGGCGCCGACGCGCTGCCGGTGGAGACGGTCCGCCGCTTCCACCGCCGCTACCCCGGGGCGACCCTGCTCAACCTGTACGGCATGACCGAGACCGCGTCCAACGTCGCCGCCTTCGACACCTCCCGGCTCGCCGCCGACGCCGAGCGGGTCCCCGTCGGCCTGCCCGTGGCCGGGGCCCGGATCACCGTCCGCGACCGCTTCGAGCGCGAGCTGCCGCCCGGGGCGGTCGGCGAGGTCTGGGTGTCCGGCCCGCCGCTCGCCCTCGGCTACCTCGCCGACGGCCTGTCCGCCGACCGCTTCGTCCCCGCCCCGGACGGCACGCCCAGCTACCGCACCGGGGACCGCGGCCGGCTGCTGCCCGGCGGCGAACTGGAGATCACCGGACGCGGCGACAACCAGGTCAAGATCCGCGGCTACCGGGTGGAGCTGGAGGAGGTCGAGGCGACGCTGCGCAAGGCCCCCTTCGTCACCGGCGCCGGCGCCTTCCTCGGCGAGCTGAACGGCCGACCCGAGCTGCAGGCCGTCGTCACCACCGACTCCGGCAGCAGCGGGAACGAGGGCGGCGCCGACCCCGCCGCGATCCGCGCCTTCCTGCGCGACCGACTGCCCGACTACATGCTGCCCGCCGTCGTCCTGCTCGCGCCCGCCCTGCCCACCGCCGCCAACGGCAAGCTCGACCGCACCGCGCTCGCCGCCCTCGCCGACCGCGCCAGGGACGGCCACAGCGGCGGGTTCACCCCGGCCGACCCGCTCGAAACCACCGTCGCCGGGATCTGGGAACACCTGCTCGGCACTGCCCCGGCGGACCGGGCGAGCAACTTCTTCGACGCCGGCGGGCACTCCCTGCTGGCCGTCCGCCTCGCCAACCGGCTGGAACGCGCCCTCGGCCGGCGGGTGACCCTGCGCCAGGTCCTCGCCGACCCGACCTTCACCGGTCTGGTGTCACTGGCCCGGGAGGACACGGAGTGAAGCCGCCTCCCGGGCGCCGGGCGGGTGACACCGACCCGGCGCCCGGGAGCCGCCCCCGTCCGAGACCGCCCTCTCCCCGGAGGAGACCGCTCCCATGCCCGAACCCACCGTCCGGCTGACCCGCACCCAGATCGAGCGCTGGCACGGCGCGCGCCGACAGCCACTGGCGGATCAGATCTCCCCCGTCTACCTGGTCCCCACGCCCGTCGACCCGGACCTGCTCGCCCACGCCCTGGCGGACGTCGCCCGCCGCCACACCCCGCTGCGCACCCGCATCGTCGCCGGACCGGACGGCCGGCCCCGGGCCACCCGGCGCGACGTCCCCACCCGGTACCCGCTCACCGTCCACGACCTGCGCGCCCTGCCGGCGGACGAGCGCGAGGCCGTCTGCCGCCGGACCGCCGGCGACGAGGCCGCCGACCCGCTCGACCTCGGCACCGGCCGGCCGCTGCGCGCCACCCTGCTGACCCTCGCCGAGGACCGGCACCTGCTGCTGCTCTCCCTCAGCCACGTCACCGCCGACGGCTGGAGCTGCGGCGTCCTGGTCCGCGAAGTCCAGGCCCGCTACCGGGCCCTGCGCGACGACCCCACCGCACCGGAGGGCCCGGCCGCCACCGACTGGGAGCGTTACGTCGCCCAGTGCGCGGAGGACGAAACCGCCGGCCGCCCGGCCCGCGACCTGCCCTGGTGGCGCACCCACCTCGCGGGCGCCGTCCCGCCGCTGCCGCTCGCCCCGCCCGCCGCCGGAACCGAGGACCTCACCGCGGGCACCGTCGGCTTCGAACTCCCGGCGGCCACCGGCGAGAAGCTGCGCCGCTGCGCCGCCGCCCGGCACACCACCGTCTACGCCGTCACCCTCGCCGCCTTCGCCGCCGCCCTGGCCCAACCCACCGGGGCCGAGGAGGCGGTGACCACCGTCCCCTACGCCGGCCGCGACGAACTGGAACACGAGTCGCTCGTCGGCCTCTTCACCACCCGGCTCGCGCTCCGGCTCCCGCTCGCCCACGACGCGCCCTTCACGGCGGCCGTCGACGCCGTCAACGAGGCCCTGCTCGACGCCCTCGACCACTCCCCCACCCCGTTCCCGCTGATCGAACAGAGCCTCGCCGCCGACGGCGTCCCGCCCCTCGGCCAGGTCACCGTCCAGGTCTACCCGCGCTCCCTCTGCGACGCCCCCGCCACCGCCACCGACGACCTCGCCTGCCACCTCCTCGGCTTCCGCACCCTCGCCCTCCACCGCTCCCTCGGCCTCTTCCTCACGGAACCCGACTCGGGCCCGGTCATCGGCGCGCTCTGCCACCGACTCGCCACCGTCCCGGCCGAGACCGCCACCGACCTGGTCCTCCGCTTCACCGCCCTCCTCGACGCCGCCCTCTCCTCCCCCGACCGCCCGCTCCGCTCCCTCCTCCCCCGCACCACCCCCACCGACCGCTCCGTCCTCCGCACGGACACCCCCTGGGAGACGGCTGTCCGGCACCGAGCGCCCAGCTGATCGGCGGCGCCGGCCGTCTCGGGCCGCTGTCCTTCTCGCTTCCCGCGCGCTACCAGGCCGTCCCCGGCAACAAGAAGACCTGACGAACCGCGGTCTCCTCCTGGACGAGGACGGCACCCCCGTTCCGTCGGGCCGGCGGCCAAGCCCGCCGTCGGGAGGGCCGGCCACCCGTTGGCGGTCCAGGCTTGCGGGAGGGACGGCCCCGCGCACACTGTGAGTATGCGATCAGTTGCTCGTGCACAAGCCCCGCTCACCCTTGCCCGCGGCCGCGTGATGACCCGGGTGTGCGTCCCCCTCCTCGCTCTCACCGCTCTGCTGACGGTCTGCGCCCCGGCTTGGGCGGACTCCGGCCCGGCTGCGGCCGGGCAGGTGGCGGAGGGTCGGCGGGCGCTGATCAACTTCGGCACCGTCAAATGGTTCAACGACGCCAAGGGGTACGGATTCATCCGACCGGACCTCCCCGGCCCGGACGTCTTCGTCCACCACTCGGCCATCATCGGCGTCGGCTTCAGGACCCTCACCGAGGGCGAACGCGTCGAGTACCAGCTCGAACAAGGCCCCAAGGGCCCCCAGGCCGCCAACGTCATCCCGCTCGGAACACCCGGCTAGGCCGGCCGCGCCGCCCGGGCGTGTCGGTCCTGCGGTCTAGCCTGACCGGTCATGGGATACGACGTGCACATCACCCGGCGGGCGCACTGGTGGGACGAGGAAGGGCCGGACATCGCCGCGGCGGAGTGGGCCGCGGTGGTCGCGGCCGATTCCGACCTCGCGAGGGTTCCGCTGCCACCGGGCCGGCTCGGGGACACCGAGTGGGCCGTCGAGGTCGGCCCGGCACGAGTCGGCGACGCGTTGCCCGAGGCGCTGTGGTGGAGGGCCGGGCGGATCGTGGCCAAGCACCCGAGTGACGCGCTGATCGCGACGATGTGCCGGGTTGCGAAGGTGCTGGACGCGCGGGTCCAGGGTGATGACGGCGAGTACTACGACGCTTGAACGGGCAGCGGGGGCTGGCTGTTCATGCGGTCGTCGCCGCGGCCAGTTCGGCGGTGTCGGGCGGGGTGGCGCCGGGGCGGGTGACGGTGAGGGTGGCGGCGGCGGTGGCCAGGGTGAGGGCCATGGCGAGGTCGGCGCCGGTGTGGCGGGCGTGGAGGAGGGCGGACGTGAAGGCGTCGCCGGCGCCGACGGTGTCGGCGACCTCGACCCGTCGTGCGGGTGCCTCGACGCGGCGGCCGTCGGCGGCGAGGGCGAAGGCGCCGGCCGGGCCGAGGGTGACCGCGACGGTGGCCGGGCCGAGGCCGAGCCAGTGCCGGGCCACCTGTTCCGGGGTGCGGTCCGGGTAGAGCCAGGCGAGGTCCTCGTCGCTGGCCTTGACCAGGTCGCTGAGCGCCACGCAGCGCTCCACCCGCCGGACGGCCTCGGTGTGTTCGCCCATCAGCGCGGGCCGGACGTTCGGGTCGTAGCTGACGGCGGCCCGGCCGCGCCACCGTTCGACCAGGGCGAGCACCGCCGCCGCGCCCGGTTCGGTGATCGCCGCGATCGACCCGATGTGCAACTGCCCGGGCGGGGAGGGGAGTTCGGTGGGCGAGAGGGTCCAGCCGATGTCGAAGGTGTAGTCGGCCCGGCCCTCCGCGTCGAGCCGGACCACCGCCGACGGGGTGCGCCCGCACGGCTCGCCCAGCAGGTTCACGCCCGCCGACTCCAGGTGCGTTCGGATCAACCGCCCGTACGGGTCGTCGCCGAGTTCGGTGAGCAGCGCGACCGGCGCGCCGAGCCGGGCCAGGCCGTACGCGACGTTGGCCGGGCTGCCACCGGGGTGGACGACGTCCGGCGCGCCGTCGGTGCGGACGACGTCGGCGACGCACTCGCCGATCACCACGAAGTGCGGGCTGGTCACGCGGCTCACTCCTGCCGGTCCGGTCGGCCGGCGGGGCTGCGGGCGGCCGGCACGGCTGCCCAGCCTACGAGGTCAGGACGTCGGGGCGGCCAGGAACCCCAGGGCCGTCGCGATGTTCTGCGACAGGTCGAGCACGCTGTCCAGCACCAGCCGGTCCTCGACCCAGGGCGCGAACTCCGCCCGCCGCCGCTCCACCGACTCCCAGGTCGGTTCGGGGAAGCCGTCGATGCCGCGCGACCGGCCTTCGAGCCGTCGGCGGTGCAGCACCGGATCCGAACACACCACTTCGATGAACACCACCGGCACACCGTGCCGCGACGCCAGCGAGCGCCACTGCGCCCGCGCCTCCGCCGCCGCGTTGACCGCGTCGACGATCACCGTCTGCCCCAGGGCCAGCACCCCGTCGGCCACGGCCTCGGCCACGACGTACGCGGCAAGGCCGGTCGGCTGGCTCCGGGCCACCCCGGCCCGCCACATGGCGGCCTCGATCGGATCCACCGGGACGACCGGAGCGGCCAGCTCCCGTCCCAGCTCCCCGGCGACCGAACTCTTCCCCGCGCCGGGCAGCCCGGCCATCGCGATCAGCACGGGTCCAGCCTCGCACGCCCACCCGAGCGGTGGGCCACCCGCCCGGACACCGACCACCGCCGTCTCCACGGACGGGGTGGTCACCGCGTGCGGGCATGAGTACGGCCGCCGGACCTGGCCAGGTTCTCCGACGGCCGTGGCCCCGTCCGTCAGGGGGCGGAGCTCTTCGAAGGTATGACACTGCGCAGCCGCTCGGCTACCACGGTGGGCCGTCCGGGGGATGCCCGCGTGTCGCGGGGGCGGCGGGCCGGTCGGAGTCGGCCGGGTGGAACCGGGTCGATCGGCGGGTGCCGGATTGTCGGACCCCTCTGCTACGTTCCGTACCCGGAAGGTCGCTCACCGGAGCCGCGCTGGTCGCGGCGCGGGGAGCGGGCCGGATGACCCGAGAAGGCCGACGTCGGAAAGCCCGACACCAGAAGGTCCGACCACGAGAGAGGTGATCACCTTGTCCAGGCGCCGTTCCGCCCTGGCCACCGCGTTCGCGCTGGCCACCGTCCTGCTCGGCCTCGCCCCGCCCGCCTCGGGAGCAGCCGCGGGGGGCACCGGGGATCCGGTGTACCCCTCGCTCGGCACCACCGACTACGACGCGCTCGCCTACGACCTCGCGTTCGACTACCGGCCCGACACCCGTACGGTCGACGGCCGGACGGTGCTGACCGCCCGGGCGCTCACCGCCCTGCCGAGCCTGGAGCTGGACGCCCTCGGCCTCGACGTGCACACCGTCCGGGTCGACGGGCGGCCCGCGCGGTTCCGGTCGCACGACGAGAAGCTGACGGTGACGCCCGTCCGGCCGGTGCGGCCGGGTGCCGTGCTGCGGGTGGAGGTGGGGTACACGGCCGATCCGCGCGCCGCGCTGCCGCACACCGGCTGGGTGGTGACGCCCGACGGGTTCGCGGTCGCCGGGCAGCCGGACGGCGCGCACACCGTGTTCCCGTGCAACGACCGCCCGGGCGACAAGGCCCGCTTCACCGTCGCCGTCACCGCGCCCGACGAGCTGTACGGCGTGGCCAACGGCCTGCTCACCGGTACCGAACCGCACCCCGACGGCACCACCACCCGCCGGTACGCGTCGCGCGAGCCGATGGCGACCGAGCTGCTCCAGGCCTCGGTGGGCCGCTACACCGTCCGCGAGCGGCCGGGCCCGGGCGGGCTGCCGCTGCGGGACGTGGTGCCGACGGCCCGCGCCGCCGACCTGGAGCCGGCCCTCGCGCTGACCCCGGACCAGCTGGCCTGGGCCGAGCAGCACCTCGGGCCGTTCCCGTTCGAGACGTACGGCCTGCTGCCGGCCGACACCGACGACCCGGCGGCGTTCGGCTTCACCGGCCTGGAGACGCAGACGCTCACGCTCTACAAGCCGAACTTCCTGCGCCAGCCGGAGCGGCTGATCGGCTCGCACATGATGCACGAGCTGGTGCACTCCTGGTTCGGCAACAGCGTCACCCCGGGCACCTGGGCCGACCTCTGGCTGAACGAGGGCCACGCCGACCTCTACGGGCTGATGTACCGCTACGAGCGCGGCTGGCCGGACTCCGGCGGCTTCACCAACCTCACCGACCGGATGCGGTCGGTGTACGCCAAGGGCGACCAGTGGCGGCACGACTCCGGTCCGGTGGCCGCGCCGACCGCCGCGAACCTGTTCGACAGCCAGCGGTACACCGGGGCCGCGCTGGTGCTGTTCGCACTGCGGGAGCGGGTCGGCCCGGAGGTCTTCGACCGGATCGAGCGGGCCTTCCTGCGGCGGTACCGGCACGCGACGGCCACCACCGCCGACTACCTGCGTACGGCCGACGAGGTCTCCGGGCAGCAGCTGGGCGGCTTCCTGCGGGAGTGGCTGTACGGCGAGCGGACGCCCCCGATGCCGGGTCACCCGGGCTGGACGGTAGACCCGGTCGATCCGGCGACCGACCGACGCGACGGGGTGCCGCACGGCTCCGGGACGCTGTGAGCCGGGGTCCGGTGCCCGGCAGGAGGGGTCGGGGGCGGGGCTGCCGTCCCCGGCGGCGCGGACCGGCGCGACGGTGGTCGGGGCTTCACACCGGGCGCGCCCGGCTGGTGCCCCCGGGCGCCGTCCGCACGCCCTTGGTCGGGTGGGGCCGGCGGGCGGATCGTGGGGGTCACGGCCCGCCCGCCGCCCGGCCGAGTCCCGGCCGGCTCGCGGGCCGTCCAGCGCGCCCGTCGTCCGGGTCGCGCGTCGTCCGGGTCGCGCGTCGTCCGGCACGCGGGGCGCCCGGTTTCCGGCGTGCGAGCGGCCCCCACCGCGTCCGTGCCGTGCCCCCGCCGGGCCCTTCGTGCCCGGCCCGGCCGACCGGCTCCGGCCCACCCGTTCCGGAAAGTCCGGCCGGGGAAGCAACCCGAACGGGCCTCCGGCGCGTTCAGCAGCCGTGAGAACGACAGCGAGGACCCGGCGGCCACGGCCGACCGGGCGGGCCGCCGCCACCGGCGCGGCGGCCAGGGTGACGGAGAAGACGGACACGGCATGGCGGGGGCAGCGGTATGAGGGACGCGACACCGGACTTCGAGGAGTTCGTCGCCGCCCGCAGCCCCCGGCTGCTGCGGATGGCGTGGCTGCTCACCGGCGATCCGCACCTGGCCGAGGACCTGCTGCAGACGGCCCTCGCCAAGGTGTGGCCGCGCTGGGAGCAGATCTCGATCGACCGGCCGGAGGCGTACGTCCGGCGGGTGCTGGTGAACGCGCACGTGTCCTGGTGGCGGCGCCGCTGGCACGGGGAGCTGCCGCACGACCGGCTGCCCGAGCCGCCGACGGCCGCGGACCCGTTCGACGACGTGGTGGTGGGCCAGGTGGTGGCCGCCGCCGTGCGTGCGCTGCCGCCCCGGCAGCGGGCCGTGGTGGTGCTCCGCTTCTTCGAGGACCTGAGTGTGGAGGACACCGCCGAGGCCCTGGGCTGCACCACCGGCACGGTCAAGAGCCAGACGCACCGCGCCCTGCAGGCGCTGCGCGGCAGGCTCCCGGCCCGGGAGCTGCTGCTGAGCGGGGGGCGTCGTGACGGAGCGTGAATTCATCGGCTGGGACGGCGCCGCGTCCGGGCCCCACCGGGACGACGAGCAGCACGAGGAGCACGAGGAGCACGACCGGCGGGCGGACCAGGAGGTCGAGCACGAGCTGCGGATCCTGCTCCAGCTGGCCGCCCCGCACCTGCCGGCTCCGGAGGACCGGATGGAGCAGGTCCGGGCCCGTGCCGCCCGGACCCGGCGGCGTCGGCGGGCGGCCGCGCTCGCGGCCGGACTGACCGCCGGCCTGACCGCCGCCGTGCTGGCCGCGGCTCCCGCGTTGGCGCCGGGGCCGTCGGGCATCGCGATCGGCCCGGCCTCGGCCGGGGCGGTCCCCGGTGGCGCGTCACCCGCCTCCCCCTCCGCCGGCGCGTCCCCGAGCGCCACGCCGAGCCGTGCCCCGGACGGCGCCGCCGGTTCCGGGACCGACGCGTCCGAGGGCGGCTGGCCGGTCCGGTTCGCCCAGTTGGAGGGGCTGGTCGTGGACAGCCCGCCCGAGTGGTACCGCCTGGTGGTCCCCGCCGGCGCCGAACGGTCGGAGTCCGTCGGCTACCTCTCCAGTCAGCCGCTGGTCGCGCAGCCGGGCTGTCCGATCCGCAACGGCGAGCGCGGCTGGTACTGCCTCTCCACCGGGGCGCTCGCCGATGACGGCGCGGTCGTCGCCCTGCGGGTCTTCCCCGGCTCGAAGGCCGCCGCCAAGGACCTCGGCGCCCCGCAGCCGGTCTCCGAGATCCCGCTCGACAAGGAGTGCAACGCCCTGGGCGGCACCCGTGCGCTCCGCGGCTATCGGGCGCTGCCGGTGAACGGGCAGCTGGACGTGGTCGAGCTGACGGCCTGCCTGCGTCTGCCGTCCACCGGCACGGTGCTGCTGGTGGGGACGGTCCTCGACTCGGTCCGCAGCACGGGCGGCGCGTCGGAAGCCCCGACCGTCACGCCGGAGTGAGCCGGTAGCCCACCCGACTCGGGCACCCACCCGACTCGGGTACCCGTCCGGGCCGGTCGCTCGCCCCAGCCGGTTGTCGGTCCTCCCTGTTACGGTCGCGGTTCCGGTACCGGGTCGGTACCGCGCCGTTGCCGGGGCCGGGGGCCGGCCTCCGCACCGGCATCCGTACGACGGAGGGGGATCCATCAGATGCGGGGCGAGCTGCGCGAGTTCGGGGTGGGCGTCTACGACCGGTGGACGGCCCTGTGGAACGGGGAGACCGGTCTGGCCGAGGAGATCATGGCGCCGGACTTCGCCCTGCGCTACACCCAGGCGGGTACCGAGGCCTTCGACGAGGTCCGGGCGCCGGAGCAGCTCGCGGCGATCGTGGCGGCCTGGCACGGGCGCCGGGCCGGCCTGCGGTTCGCCGCCGAGGGCGAGGCCGTGGTGGACCTCGCACTCGTGGACGGACTGCCCACCGGGCTGGTCGCCCGGCCGTACCTGGCCACGTTCACCGACGAGAGCGGTGCCGTGGTCGCCCGGAGCGGCACCGACACCCTGCGGATCACCGGTGGGCTGATCAGCGAGGTCTGGTCGGTCTCCTCCGGCGCGCAGGGGCGGACGTTCTACCGGTAGGGCGCGTCCTGCGGGCCGTACCGGAACGGCCGGGGCCGGGCCCGTAACCCGAGTGGCGGAGCGTCGTTGGACGGGGCATGAAGAAGCGCAGCATGCTCGCCGTCGCCTCGCTCGCCGTGGGCGTCGTGGCCTCCCTGACCGCCCCCAGCGCCCACGCTTCCGCGATCGGCGGCCAGGGCGACCTCACCGGGCCGCTCCAGGGCGGGCCGCTCGCCTCGGTGCCGGGCGCCCTGCCGGGGCAGGTCGGGGACGCCGGCGGGGTGGTCGGCGAGGCGACGGGCCACGTCACCGGCGACGCTCCGGGCCTGGTCGGCCTGCCCGCCTGACCCCTCGTACGCCCGGGCCGGGGTGGGATGTGGTGGCCGCCCCGGCCCGGGGTCCGCACGGTGTCGGTGCGGAATCAGTCCTGCCGGGTCAGCCCTGGGGTGCGCCGAGGTCCTGGGTCCAGTAGAGGCCGGCCGGGCCGGTGGCCACGCCGATGCCGACGTCCTTGAAGGCGCAGTCCAGCATGTTCGACTGGTGGATGCCGCCGTCCATCCAGCGCGAGAAGACCACGGCGGGGGCGGTCGGCCCCCGGTCGAGGTTCTCGCCCCACTGCGACCAGCGGTAACCCGCGGCGGTCAGCCGGGCGTCGGCCCGGATGCCGTCGGGGCCGACGTGGTCGAAGAAGTTGCGCGCGACCATGTCCTCGGAGTGCTTCTGGGCGGCCGCGTGCAGCTTCGGGTCGATCCGCAGCGGGCCGCAGCCGTTCTTGGCGCGCTCGGCGTTCACCAGGTCGACCAGCTGGCGCTCCGGGCTGGGCGGCGGGGTGCTCGGCCGGGCGGTGGTCTGCGTCGGGGTCGGGGTGACCGCCGGGGTGCTCGGCGCCGGTGCGGCCTCGACCGGCGCGGGCGCGGCGGCGGTGAGGG
>NZ_JBFBDO010000129.1:0-20199 GCF_040683335.1 Kitasatospora sp. NPDC093806 | reverse complement strand
CAGGGGGGACCCTGTGGGAGAGTAGGACGCCGCCGAACAATCATTCACAAAGAACCCCCATCCGGGATCCGGATGGGGGTTCTTTGCATTTCCCGCCGGCCACCGCTCCTCCATCAAAAACGCGCTAAAACTCCCAGGTCAGCGCCCAGATCGCTGGTAAATCGCCGCCTGCGCCGTAGTCTCGAAGGTGAAGGGAACTGGTGTCCGGTATGGTCGCCGGGTTCGGCCGGATCAAGAATGGTGCTCATGGGACGCGGAAGGCTACGGATCTACCTCGGGGCAGCCCCCGGGGTCGGCAAGACGTACGCCATGCTCGCGGAGGCGCACCGGCGGCTGGAGCGTGGGACGGACGTCGTGGTGGCGTTCGTCGAGGACCACGGGCGGCGGCGTACGGCGGGGCTGGTGGCGGGCCTTGAGGTGGTGCCCCGGCGGGAGCTGACGCATCGCGGGGCGGTGTTCACGGAGCTGGACCTGGAGGCGGTGCTGGCGCGCCGGCCGCAGGTGGTGCTGGTGGACGAGCTGGCCCACACCAATGTGCCGGGGTGCCGGCACGAGAAGCGCTGGCAGGACGTCGAGGAGCTCCTCGCGGCCGGCATCGACGTCGTGTCGACTGTCAACATCCAGCACCTGGAGTCGCTCGGCGACGTGGTCGAGGGCATCACGGGGGTGCGGCAGCGGGAGACCGTGCCGGACGAGGTGGTCCGCCGGGCGGATCAGATCGAGCTGGTCGACATGTCGCCGCAGGCGCTGCGGCGGCGGCTGGCGCACGGCAACGTGTACGCGCCGGAGAAGATCGACGCCGCCCTCGCCAACTACTTCCGGCCGGGGAACCTGACCGCGCTGCGCGAGCTGGCGCTGCTGTGGACGGCGGACCGGGTCGACGAGTACCTGCAGAAGTACCGGGCCGAGCAGGGCATCGAGGGCACCTGGCAGGCGCGCGAGCGGATCGTGGTCGGTCTGACGGGCGGTCCGGAGGGTGCCACGCTGATCCGTCGGGCGGCGCGGATCGCGGCCCGCGGGTCGGGCGGTGAGCTGCTGGCCGTCCACATCTCGCGGTCGGACGGGCTGGCCGGCTCCGGTTCGGGGTCGTCGCGGGCGCTGATCGAGCAGCGGGCACTGGTGGAGAGCCTGGGCGGTTCCTACCACGCGGTGCTGGGGGACGATCCGGCGGCCGGGCTGCTGGACTTCGCGCGGGGGGTGAACGCGACCCAGGTCGTGCTCGGCACCAGCCGCCGTCCGGCCTGGCAGTACCTCTATGGCCCGGGTGTGGGGACGACGGTGACCCGGGCCGCGGCCGACATCGACGTGCACATCGTCACCCATGAGCACGCGGCGAAGGGTCGGGGGCGGGTCCCGGTCCGCAAGGTGACCGATCTGGGGCGGACCCGGACGATCGCGGGCTGGCTGATCGGTCTGGCGGGGCCGCCGCTGCTGGCGCTGATGCTGACCAACGTCCGGGGGCTCGGCCTCTCCACGGACATGCTGCTGTTCCTGTCGCTGACGGTGTGCGCGGCGCTGGTGGGCGGGCTGTTCCCGGCGATCGCCTCGGCGCTGGTCGGCTCGACGGCACTGAACTACTACTTCGCACCGCCGATCCACACCTTCACGATCTCCGAGCCGGAGAACATCATGGCGGTGGGGATATTCACCACGGTCGGCATCGCCGTGGCCTCGGTGGTGGACCTGGCGGCGCGGCGCACTCACCAGGCAGCCCGCAGCCAGACCGAGGCGCAGACGCTCAGCGCGCTGGCCGGCACGGTGCTGCGCGGGTCGCCGAGCGGGGACGGCCCGAGCGGGGACGGGGTGCTGACGGCGTTGCTGGAGCAGGTCCGGGAGACCTTCCAGCAGGAGTCGGCGGCGCTGCTGGAGCGGCCCGATCCGGTGGGGCCGTGGCAGCCGGTGGCGGTGGCGGGCCCGCGTCCGCCGGAGCGGCCGGAGACGGCCGACGTGGACGTGCCGGTCGGCGAGACGCTGGCGCTGGTGCTGCGCGGCCGGGTGCTGCCGGCCGAGGACCGCCGGCTGCTGGGCGCGTTCGCCGCGCAGGCGGCCGCCGTGCTGGAGCGGCGTCGGCTGGCCGGGGAGGCGGCGGCGGCCCGTCGGGAGGCGGAGGGGAACCGGATCCGGACCGCGCTGCTGGCGGCGGTCTCGCACGATCTGCGCACGCCGCTGGCGGGGATCAAGGCCTCGGTCAGTTCGCTCCGCTCGGCGGACGTCGAGTGGGACGAGGAGGACGAGGCGGAGCTGCTGGCCGGGATCGAGGCCGGCGCGGACCGGCTCGACCACCTGATCAACAACCTGCTCGACATGAGCCGGCTGCAGACCGGTACGGTCACCCCGCTGATCCAGGAGACCGACCTGGACGAGGTGGTGCCGTTCGCGCTCGGCGGGGTGCGGCCGGAGGCGGTCCGGCTGGACGTCCCGGAGACCCTGCCGATGATCCGGGCCGACGGCGGGCTGCTGGAGCGCTCGCTCGCCAATCTGATCGAGAACGCCGTCAAGTACAGCCCGAGCGGGGTGAAGGTGCTGGTCAAGGCCGACGCGCTGCACCCGGTGGGCGGTCCGGGGCGGGTGGAGCTGCGGATCGTCGACCGGGGGCCGGGGGTGCCGGAGGACGCCAAGGAGCGGATCTTCGCGCCGTTCCAGCGGTACGGGGACGCGCCGCGCGGGGCCGGAGTGGGGCTCGGGCTCGCGGTGGCGCGGGGCTTCGTCGAGGCGATGGACGGCACCGTCAGCGCCGAGGACACCCCGGGCGGCGGACTGACCATGGTCGTGACCCTGCCCGCGGTCGAACGCCCGCCGGATGAGCTCCTGCCGGATGAGGGCCCGCCAGACAAGCCCCTGCCGCACGACGGCTCGCCGGACGCGGCCCCGCCGGACGGGGGACCGCCGGGTGAATGATCGATCCCGGCCTTCGAAAGAGCATTTCCGATGTGATCCGATCCGACAGCCCCGAAAGGCGGAGCCCGCATGACCCGGGTCCTCGTCGTGGACGACGAACCGCAGATCGTCCGCGCGCTGGTGATCAACCTCAAGGCCCGCAAGTACGAGGTCGACGCGGCCCATGACGGCGCGAGCGCGTTGGAGCTCGCGGCCGCCCGCCATCCCGACGTCGTCGTCCTCGACCTCGGCCTGCCCGACATGGACGGGGTCGAGGTGATCAAGGGTCTGCGCGGCTGGACCCGGGTGCCGATCATCGTGCTCTCCGCCCGGCACGCCTCCGACGAGAAGGTCGAGGCCCTGGACGCGGGCGCCGACGACTACGTCACCAAGCCCTTCGGCATGGACGAGCTGCTCGCCCGGATGCGCGCCGCCGTGCGCCGGGCCGAGCCGGTCGCCGGGGAGGACGACTCGCTGGTGGCCACCGAGAGCTTCACCGTCGACCTGGCGGCGAAGAAGGTGAACCGGGACGGCATGGACGTCCGCCTTACCCCGACCGAGTGGCATCTGCTGGAGGTGCTGGTCCGCAACGCCGGCCGGCTGGTCAGCCAGACCCAGCTGCTCCAGGAGGTGTGGGGCCCGGCCTACCGCACCGAGACGAACTACCTGCGGGTCTACCTCGCCCAGCTGCGGCGCAAGCTCGAACGGGACCCCTCGCACCCGCGCCACTTCATCACCGAGCCGGGCATGGGCTACCGCTTCGAGAGCTGACCGCCCGGGCCGCGGGGAGGCCCGGCCGGGGCCGCCGAGCGGCCCCGCGGGCGCCTTCCGGCGGCCCCCGGTGGCTCGTACGGCCTGCCGTCGGGGGCCCGGAAACCGGTACCCTTCCGGCATGAGTGGTGACAACAGCAGCGGCCAGCCACAGGGGCGCTTCCGCCGCATGCTCAGCCGGCTGACCTCCTCCACGGAGGAGCTCCAGGCGGAGGAGCTGCGCCAGCAGAGCGCCGCGGAGTCGGGCTGCACGCCGATCGCCAGCTGCGGGGACCGGGAACTGGTCACGGTGGCCGGGACCCTGCGCACCGTGACGCTCCGCCCGCGGGCCGGTGTGCCGGCGCTGGAGGCGGAGCTCTTCGACGGCACCGAGGCGCTGGACGTGGTGTGGCTCGGCCGCCGCTCGATCGCGGGCATCGAGCCCGGCCGCCGGCTGGTGGCCAGCGGGCGGATCAGTCACGCGCGAGGGCGCCGGGTGCTGTTCAACCCCCGCTACGAGCTGCGTCCGGTCGGACACGGGAGCGAATGAGCGTGAGCAACCAGCCCGGCGGCGAGCCCGCCGCCCAGCTCGGCCTGGTGAAGATCGACCCCGGGGGCGACGACGAGGCGGCCCGTCAGGCGGCCTCCCGGGAGGCCGCCGACACGGTGCTGAAGGCCTTCGGCGGGGTCCGGGGCATGATCGACATGACCCTGCCCGGCCTGGTCTTCATCGTCACCTACAACATCACCCACAAGGTGCCGGCCGCCGCCTGGGCGGCCCTGGGCCTGAGCGCGCTGTTCGTGGTGGCGCGGCTGCTGAAGCGGGAGACCGTCCAGCACGCCTTCAGCGGGGTGTTCGGGGTCGCCATCGGCGCCTGGATCTCGATGAAGACCGGCAAGGCGGAGAACTTCTACCTGCCGGGCCTGCTCTGGAACGTCGGCTACTGCGTGGGCCTGGCCGTCTCGGCGCTGGTCCGCTGGCCGCTGATCGGCCTGATGCTGGGCCCGGTCACCGGCGAGATGTTCACCTGGCGCAAGGAGAACCCGGGCCGGCTGGCCGCCTACACCAAGGCCACCTGGGCCTGGGTGGTGATCATGGGCATCAAGCCGCTGATCCTCTTCCCGCTGTACTTCACCCACAACGTGAACCTGCTGGGCTGGCTCAAGGTGGCGCTGGGCATCCCGCCGCTGCTGCTGGCGATGTACGTGACCTGGCAGATCCTGCTGAAGGCGCCGCCGCCGATCAAGGCGCAGCTGGACGAGGACGAGCCCGCCCGGGAGCAGGGGCACGACCATCCGCATGGTCACCCGCACGACCATCCGCATGGTCACCCGCACGGCCACACGCACGACCACCCGGCCGACCGGTAGCGCCGACCGGCACGGCACGGCGCCTCACGGCACGGCAGGCACGGCACGGCGGAGGGCCCGCACCCGGATCACCGGGTACGGGCCCTCCGTCGTTCGCGCTACTGGGCGCCGGCCGAGCTGGAGAGCAGGTCCTCCAGCTCCTCCTCGCGCTCCTGGGCCGCGACGAACAGCAGCTCGTCGCCGCCCTCCAGGGTGTCGTCCTTGCCAGGCACCAGCACCCGGCCCTCGCGGATGATCGTCACCAGCGCGGTGTCCTGCGGCCAGGCCACGTCGCCGACCCGGGTGCCGACCAGTTCGGTGTCGGCGGCCAGGGTCAGCTCGACCAGGTTGGCGTTGCCCTGGCTGAAGCGCATCAGCCGGACCAGGTCGCCGACGCTCACCGCCTCCTCGACCAGGGCGGACATCAGGCGCGGGGTGGAGACGGCGACGTCCACGCCCCAGGACTCGTTGAAGAGCCACTCGTTCTTCGGGTTGTTGACCCGGGCGACCACCCGCGGCACCCCGTACTCGGTCTTCGCGAGCAGCGAGACGACCAGGTTGACCTTGTCGTCACCGGTCGCGGCGATCACCACGTGGCAGCGCTGCAGGGCGGCCTCGTCCAGTGAGGTGATCTCGCAGGCGTCGGCCAGCAGCCACTCCGCCATGGGGACCCGCTCCACCGAGATGGAGTTCGGGTTCTTGTCGATCAGCAGGACCTCGTGGCCGTTCTCCAGCAGCTCGCCCGCGATCGAGCGGCCGACGGCACCGGCTCCGGCAATGGCGACTCGCATCAGTGACCCTCCTTCTCCGGGCTCTGCGCGAACGCGGCCTCGACCGCCGTCAGGTCGGCCCGGCGCAGCATCACGTGCACCAGGTCGCCTTCCTGCACCACCATCGTCGGCGTGGGCAGCACGCCCTCGCCGAGCCGGGTGACGAACGCCACCCGGGCCCCGGAGACCGCCTCCAGGTCGCTCAGCCGCTGGCCGACCCAGCCCGGGGCGTAGGCGACCTCGGCGAGCTGGACGGCGCCGCTCGGGTCCTGCCAGAGCGGCTCGGCGCCGCTCGGCAGCAGCCGGCGCAGCATCTGGTCGGCCGTCCAGCGGACGGTGGCGACGGTCGGGATGCCCAGCCGCTGGTAGACCTCGGCGCGCCGGGGGTCGTAGATCCGGGCCGCGACGTTCTCCACGCCGAAGTTCTCCCGGGCGACCCGGGCGGCGATGATGTTGGAGTTGTCGCCGCTGGAGACGGCGGCGAAGGCGCCCGCCTCCTCGATGCCCGCCTCGCGCAGGGTGTCCTGGTCGAAGCCGACGCCGGTCACCCGGCGCCCGTTGAACCCGGCGCCCAGGCGGCGGAACGAGGTCGGGTCCTGGTCGACCACGGCCACCGAGTGGCCCTGTTTCTCCAGCGCGCGGGCGAGTGCGGAACCCACCCGGCCGCAGCCCATGATGACGATGTGCACCGGCGCTACCTCACCCGTCGCATTAGGGCCCTGACCTGCGCAAACACCGCTGCTCTCCGTTTCCCCGCCCCGCTCTCGGGGGTGGGCTTCCTCGTGGGGCGTCGTACGACAACCTGGGTGTTGCCCGCCCGCTCGTATCCGACACGCTAGCCGGTCCACCGAACGCAGTCGCGACGAAGGGGGGGATGTCAGGCGGACCGAATGGAGGAATACCCCTACGATTCCTTAACGTGCCTATGCCGACTGACCTACCGAAACGCATCCTCATCGGGCGTGCGTTGCGCAGCGACAAGCTGGGGGAGACGCTTCTCCCCAAGCGCATCGCGCTGCCCGTCTTCGCCTCGGACGCGCTCTCCTCGGTCGCGTACGCGCCCGAGGAGATCCTGCTGACCCTTTCCCTGGCGGGTGCCTCGGCCATCCACTTCTCGTGGCAGATCGGCGTCGTCGTCGCCATCGTCATGCTCGCGGTGGTGGCCTCGTACCGGCAGAACGTGCACGCCTACCCGAGCGGCGGCGGCGACTACGAGGTCGCCACCGTGAACCACGGCCCCAATTCGGGCCTGGTGGTGGCGAGCGCGCTGATGGTCGACTACATCCTCACCGTGGCGGTCTCCACCACCTCGGGCGTGGCCAACGTGGTCTCCGCGGTGCCGGCGCTGCGCGGCCACGAACTGACCCTGTCCGTGGTCGTGGTCATCCTGCTGATGGGGATGAACCTGCGCGGCGTCCGGGAGTCCGGTTCGGCCTTCGCCGTCCCGACCTACGCGTTCATGATCGGCGTGCTCGGCATGGTGGTGTACGGCGTGGTCCGGCACTTCGGGCTGGGGCAGGACATGCCCGCCGAGAGCGCCGGCTTCCACCTGGAGGCGACCCCCGGGAACGAGTCGCTGGCCGGCTTCGCGATGGTGTTCCTGCTGCTCAAGGCGTTCTCCTCGGGCTGTGCGGCGCTGACCGGCGTGGAGGCGATCTCCAACGGCGTGCCGGCGTTCCGCAAGCCGAAGAGCAAGAACGCGGCGACCACCCTGCTGATGATGGCGAGCATCGCCGTCGTGATGTTCATGGGCATCATCTGGCTGGCCCGCCTGACCGGCGTCCAGATGGCCGAGGAGCCCGCGCACCAGCTGGTCGGCGTGCCCGGCGACTACCACCAGAAGACCGCGCTGGCGCAGATCAGCGAGGCCGTGTTCTCGAACTTCACGCCGGGCTTCTACTTCGTCGCCGCCGTCACCGGGCTGATCCTGGTGCTGGCCGCCAACACCGCGTTCAACGGCTTCCCGGTGCTCGGCTCGATCCTGGCCCAGGACCGCTACCTGCCGCGCCAGCTGCACACCCGCGGCGACCGGCTGGCCTTCTCCAACGGCATCATCCTGCTGGCGCTGGCCGCGATCCTGTTCATCATCGCCTTCGACGCGGACCCGACCCGGCTGATCCAGCTGTACATCGTCGGCGTCTTCGTGTCGTTCAACATGAGCCAGTCCGGCATGATCCGGCACTGGACCAGGAACCTGCGGACCGAGACCGACCCGGCCAAGCGCCGCCACATGCAGCGCAGCCGGGCGATCAACACCTTCGGCCTGGTGATGACCACGGCGGTGCTGATCGTCGTGCTCGCCACCAAGATCAGCCACGCCTGGATCGCGATCGCGGCGATGGTCGTGCTGTTCGTGATGATGAAGGCGATCCGCCGGCACTACGACCGGGTGTCGGAGGAGCTGGTCGCGGCCGAGGAGCCGGACGACGTGGTGCTGCCCACCCGGGTGCACGCCATCGTGCTGGTCTCCAAGCTGCACAAGCCGGCGCTGCGCGCGCTGGCGTACGCGCGGCTCGCGCGGGCGCACACGCTGGAGGCGGTGACCGTCAACGTCGACCCGGCGGACACCGCGGCGCTGCGCGAGGAGTGGGACGAGCGGGGCATCGAGGTGCCGCTCAAGGTGCTGGACTCGCCGTTCCGCGAGATCACCGGGCCGGTGCTGGACTACGTGAAGAACCTGCGCCGCAACAGCCCGCGCGAGGTGGTGTCGGTGTACATCCCCGAGTACGTGGTCGGCCACTGGTACGAGCACCTGCTGCACAACCAGAGCGCGCTGCGGCTCAAGGGCCGGCTGCTGTTCAAACCGGGCGTGATGGTCACCTCGGTGCCGTGGCAGCTGGAGTCCTCCGAACGGCGCAAGCCGCAGAAGGCCTGGTCGGCGCCGGGCGCCGTCCGCCGTGGTGAGCCCCGGGCGCCGAAGGCCGTAAAGTCGGAGGTTCCGGTGAAGTCCGCCGGCACCGCTGACAGCAGCAAGAAGGACTCCTCCCAGTGACGCGCAACACCCCGCCCCGTTCCAACGGCTCCTCCGGCAAGTCCGGGAAGTCCGGCGCCTCCGGCAAGGGCGCCCGCAAGGGCGGCGCCGGCAAGCCCGGGCAGGTCGCCCGGCCGCGCTGGGGCAAGCCGTCCCGGCCGGCCGCCACCGACCGCGAAGGCTTCACCGCGCAGACGGCGCCGCTCGCGCCGGAGGAGCGCGCCCCGGAGCGTCCGGAGCGTTCCTCGGAGCGTCCGGAGGGCGGCGAGCGTGCTCCGCGTCCGGAGCGTGCCGGCCGTCCGGAGCGTGCCGCTCGCCCGGAGCGCTCCGAGCGCTCGGAGGCGAAGGGGGAGCGTGCCCAGCGGGGCGAGCGGCCCAAGGACGGCGGCGCACGCCCGCGCAAGCAGGCGGTGCGTCCGCCGCGCGCGCTGCGCACCACCACCCGCGCGCCCCGGGCCGAGGCCGCGCCCAAGGGGCCCGGCGGCGACCCGCTGGTCGGCGAGCGCTACGAGGTCGAGGTCGGCCCGGTCGCGCACGGCGGCGGGCACTGCGTGGCCCGGCACGAGGGCCGGGTGCTGTTCGTCCGGCACGCGCTGCCGGGCGAGAAGGTGATCGCCCAGGTCACCGAGGGGACCACCAAGTCGCGCTTCCTGCGGGCCGACGCGGTGGAGATCCTGGAGCCCGCCAAGGACCGGATCGCCCCGCCGTGCCCGTTCTCCGGCCCCGGCAAGTGCGGCGGCTGCGACTGGCAGCACGTGACGCCGGGCGGGCAGCGCAAGCTCAAGGTGCAGGTGCTCACCGAGCAGCTGGCCAAGCTGGCCGGCCTGACCCCGGCCGAGGCCGGCTGGGACGGCAGCGTCGAGCCGGTCGGCGGCAAGCTGCCGGCCGGGCAGGTGCCCGCCTGGCGCACCCGGGTCCAGTACGCCGTCGACCAGGAGACCGGCAAGGTCGGGCTGCGCAAGCACCGCTCGCACGAGATCCAGCCGATCGACCGCTGCCTGATCGCGGCCGAGGGCGTCACCGGGCTCGGCGTGGAGGCCCGCGACTGGCCGGGCGTCGTCTCGGTCGAGGTGATCGCCGCCACCGGCTCCTCCGACCGCCAGGTGGTGCTCACCCCGGCGCCGGGCGCCCAGCTGCCGCTGGTCGAGCTGGACCAGCCGGTGTCCATCACCCGGATCGACGAGCAGGGCAACAGCCACAAGGTGCACGGCCGCAGCTTCGTGCGCGAGCGCGCGGCCGGCCGGACCTGGCGGATCAGCGACGGCGGCTTCTGGCAGATCCACCCGGAGGCGCCGGACACCCTGGTCGACGCGGTGCTGGACGGCCTGGACCCGCAGTGGGGCGAGAACGCGCTCGACCTGTACTGCGGCGTGGGCCTGTTCGCGGGCGCGCTGGCCGACGGGGTCGGCGAGGACGGCGCGGTGCTCGGCATCGAGTCCTCCAAGCAGGCGGTCGCCGACGCCCGGCACAACCTGGCCGTGCTGGACAACGTCCGGATCGAGTGCGACCGGGTGGAGACGCTGCTGCCGCGCACCGGCATCACCGCCACCGACCTGATCGTCCTGGACCCGCCGCGCGCGGGGGCCGGCCGGGAGACCGTCGCGCACCTGGTGGGGCTCGGCGCGCGGAAGATCGCGTACGTGGCCTGCGACCCGGCGGCGCTCGCCCGCGACCTGGCGTTCTTCCGCGAGGGCGGCTACCGGCCGGTCTCGCTGCGGGCCTTCGACCTGTTCCCGATGACGCACCACTTCGAGTGCGTGGCGATCCTGGAGCCGGTCGAGGCGCGGTAGCGATCACTGGTGCCGCCGGACGGCGGGCACGACGACGGAGGCGGTACCCGGGTCGTCCGGGTACCGCCTCCGTGTCGTGCCGGGGGCCGGGCGGGTCGGGCCGCTCAGCGCAGGTTCTGTTCCTCTTCCTCGACGGCGTGCGGCAGGGTGATGCCGTGCTGGGCCGCCAGCCGGATCAGCCCGGCGATCCGGCCCTCGTACGCCTGGACGCCGTCGGCGTCCCCCTCGGCCCGGGCGGCCGCGAGTTCCTCGCGGGCCTGGGCGAGCTGCTCGCGCAGCTCCTGGTCGAACATGGCTGTCATTGCCGGCCTCCACACCGGTCGGTGCCGCTCCAGGGAATGCTCAGGGCACTTCAGAGTCTCCGAAGGTGAAGAACTCTTCAAGTCTCCTCCGAGTGGCGCGCGGCGGCGTCGCGCGCGCCCTTGTTGTGCTAGCACTTCAGCGCTAGCTTGAGATTCATGGGTAAGAAGCAGCTGAACGTCCGGGTGGACGCCACCACCGCGGAGATGGCCCGGGAACGGGCGGAGCAGCAGGGGATCAGCATGAACCAGTACATCGAGCGCCTGGTCCAGCAGGACATGGGCGAGGCCGGGCGGGTCTTCGTCGACGCGGCCGCGCAGTTCATGAAGGAGTACGAGACGGCCTTCCTGGCCGAGTTCGGCGAGCAGCGGGGCGGGGCCGACCTCCAGGACGTGCGCCGTTGAAACTGGAGGTCGACCTCTCGTGGCTGCTCATGACCGCCGAGCAGTACACGCCCGGTGACCCCCAGGTCACCGACTACGGATCGCTGCTCGCCGCCGTCGCGCGGCACCAGGCCGAGATCTTCGACATCGCCGTCTACCCCGAACCGCAGGACCGCGCCGCCGCCCTGATGCACCAGCTGATCCGGGTGCCGGCCCTGGAGAAGACCAACGAACTGTTCGCCACCGCCGTCGCCTACGCCTACCTGGTGGCCAGCGGCTGCACGGTGGCGACCACCGCCCGCGAGGTGCGCAGCCTCGCCCGGGCCATCCGCGAGGGGCGGCTGAGCGTGTCCGGGGTGGCGGACCGGCTGGCCGCGTGGGTGGTGGACGAGGCCGAGGACGAGGAGGTCAGCGGCGAGGACGACGAGGACTCGGACTGAGGGATCGCGCGGCCCGGGCCGGTGTGGTTCGGGCGGCTGCGGCTCAGGCCGGGTCGCCCGGGCCGGTGGGGGTCGCCGGTTCGGCGATCAGCGCGGTCGCGAACGGGCGGAAGCCCGCCCGGCGGTAGATCCGGGCCACGTCCTCGTCCGCGGCCGACAGGAACACCGTCCGCACGCCGTTCGCCCGGGCGTTCGCGACCAGCGCCGCCGTCACCGCCAGGCCCAGCCCGCGCCGCCGCGCCGACGGCAGGGTGCCGACACCGGCCACCTCGGTGACCGGGCCGACCGGGTTGTGCTGCCCCGCGCAGAGCGCCGCGCCGTCCTCGAAGGCCGCGGCGAGCACCGTGTTCCCGGCCGTGATCCGCCCCGCGACCCGCGCCGCCGTGCCGTCGGCGGCCACCGCCACGGCCGCCACGGCCAGCTCCGCCGCCCCGGCGGCGCCCACCCCGGTGCCCGGCTCGCCGAACGCCAGGTGCGGGACGGCCAGCGCCTGCGCCAGCGCCGGGTCGTCGGCGGCCAGCACCCGGACCGACACCCCGGCCGGCCCGTCCGACGCGGCGGCCGGCTCGTCCTGCGGGCCCAGCACCAGCAGCGGGTGCTCGTGCACCGCCAGCCCCGCCTCCTCGACGGCCGCGCGCAGCAGCGGGTCGTGCTCGCCCACCCACTCGAAGGCCTCCGGCAGGCCCAGCTCCCGCTGACGGGCCACCACCCGGCGGACGTCCTCGGCCGTCACGGCCGGACCCCGGTAGCCCAGGGTCGGCCGGGCGTAGTACGGCCAGCCCTCGCCCTCGCGGGCGAACAGGGTGAGCGGGCCGAAGTCCTCGGCGCGGGCGGCGGTGCGCGGGACCGCGTCGTAGTAGCGCTCGATGTCGTCGAGGAGGGCGGGCTCGGGCTCGGCGAGGAGGGGAGCGGGCTCGGTGTGGGGCGCGGCGGGTGCAAGATCGTCAGAGGTCACGCGGTGCATCCAAGCAGGGTCGTCGCGTTCCTGCCAGGAATTTGCGGGTGTCCCGGTCCGACCCGGGGGTGAACCGGGCCTGGTCCCCGCCTGGTCCCGGCCCGGGCATTTCGGCGCGATTGTTGCCGAACGCTTACAGGCCGGGCGATCTTGTGTGCGGACCGCGTGACATCCTGGGGCCTTTACAGCTCTGCCGGACGTGAACGGCGGACGTCCGCGCTGGGCGAAGCGAGGGGGATGACTGGCTCATGAGGCTCTGCTTTCTGGTGGAGGAGCACTACCGGCACGACGGCATGCCGCTCGACGTCGTACGCCAACTCACCGCGTGGGGACACCGGGTGGACGTGCTGCGCCCCGGCGACTCGCTGATGGCGATCTCCGAGGCGGTCCGGGCCGGCAGCCACGACGCCTGGGTGCTCAAGACCGTCTCCGGCGGCCCCGGCCTCACCCTCCTGGAAGCCGCCGCCGCCGTCGGCCTCACCACCGTCAACGACGCCCGCTCCATCCGCGGCGTCCGCGACAAGGCACTCGCCTCGGTGATCGCCCGCACCCGGGGACTGCCCGTCCCCGTCACCTACGCGGCCGCCCGCTGGGAACGGCTCGCCGAGATCCCCGCGGCCGAGTACCCGCTCGTCGTCAAGCCCGCCGACGGCAGCTCCGGACGGGCCGTGCGGCTCGTCCGCGACCCCGCGCACCTCGCCGAACTCGGCCCGCTGCTGGCCGGCGAGGGCCTGCTCATCGCCCAGCCGTACGTGCCCAACTCCGGCACCGACCTCAAGGTGTACTGCGTCGACGGCGAGCTGTACGCCACCGAGCGCTGCTCGCCGCTCAACCCCGACCAGGCGGTGCGGGAACGGCAGGTGCCGCTGCCCGCCGAGGTCGCCCGGGTCGCCGCGCAGGTCGGCGAGGTGTTCGGACTCGACCTGTACGGCGTCGACGTGCTGCTCGGTCCGGACGGGCCGGTCGTCGTCGACATCAACGACTTCCCGAGCTTCCGGCAGGTGCCGGACGCCGTCGCCCGGGTCGCCCGGGCCGTCCTGCGGCTGGCCCGCACCGGCACGGCCGTCACCGCGCCCGCGGTGGCGCTGGACGCCTCGGGGCTGGACGCCGCCGGACTCGGCGTGGTCGGCCTCAGCGGGGTGGGCGTCGGCGTCGGCAACGGGGTGGGCGTCGGCGTCGGCGGGGTCGGGCTCGACCCGGAGCCGGTCCGGCTGCCCGCGCAGGGCGGCGCGGCCGCCGCCGCGACGGCGGGCGTGGCCGGCGTCGGCGGCGCGATATGAGGATCTGCCTGCTCACCGCCGACCCGGACCACCCCGTACTCGCCGCCACCGCCGCCGTCCTGACCGCGCGCGGCCACCTGGTCGAGGCCCTCGACCCCACGGCGGCCGGCCCCGGCGCGCCCGCCGGACCGCTCGCCGACGTCTACCTGCTCAAGGCCCACACCCCGGCCGCCCTCGCCTTCGCCCGCCACCTGGAGGAACGCGGCGCGCCCGTCGTCAACCCGGCCGCCGCCACCGAACTCTGCCAGGACCGCACCGCCATGGCCGAGCTCGCCCGGCGGGCCGGACTGCCGTTCGCCCCCACCCGCACCGCCGCCGACCCGGCCGCGCTGCTCGACCTGGTCGAGGCCGGCGAACTGCGACTCCCGATCGTCGTCAAGAGCCGGCACAGCCGCCGCCACGACCTCGTCGCCCGGGTCGACGACACCGCCCGGCTGCGCGCCCTCGCCGAGGCCTGGCCGGGCGAGCCCGTCATCGCCCAGCCCTACCTGCCGAGCACCGGCTGGGACCAGAAGCTCTGGGTCGTCGCCGGACAGGTGTTCTGCGCCCGCCGGCGCTCCGAGCTCGCCGACCCCGCCGGACCTGCTGACGGCGCGGGCCCGTTCGGGCCGGACGAGCTGCCCGCTGACCGCGCCCGGCTGGCCCTGCGGGTGGGCGAGGTGTTCGGCCTCGACGTCTACGGCGTCGACCTGCTGGACGGGCCCGCCGAACCGGTCGTCGTCGACGTCAACGCCTTCCCGGGCATCCGGGGGCAGGCCGGTGCGCCGGAGGCGCTGGCCGAGCTCGCCCTGCGGGCGGGGCGGACGGGCGTTTCCCCCTCAGCCCCCGTCACCGTTCCCGGGCAGCGGGTGGCCGGGTCCGCGCCGACCGCCTCGTCGGACTCGTCGGACTCGTCGGACTCGTCAGCCTCGGACGCGTAGGCGGACGCCGGGGCGGCACCCGGACCGCGGTGGATGCGGGACCGGGCGCCGCCGCTCGTTAGGCTGGCTCCTCCGGCCGGGACCCCACGCGACCGGACCGCGAGAGAAGACGGACCCTTGCTGCAGGACATCGAGCCCTACCTGGCCTGCCCGCACTGCGCGCAGCCGCTCACCCCCGACGGCCGCACCCTGCGCTGCCCCGCCGGACACAGCCACGACATCGCCAAACAGGGCTACGTCAGTCTGCTCGCCGGCGACGCCCACACCGGCACCGGCGACACCGCCGACATGGTCGCCGCCCGCAGCGACTTCCTCGCCGCCGGCCACTACCGGCCGATCGCCGACGCCCTCGCCGCGGCCGCCGCGGCCGCCGACCCCGAGCCCGACGGCTTGGTCGCCGACCTCGGCGCCGGCACCGGGCACTACCTCGCCCACGTCCTCGACGCCCTGCCCGGCCGCCCCGGCGCCGCCCTCGACATCTCCAAGTACGCGCTGCGCCGCGCCGCGAAGGCCCACCCCCGGATCGGCGCCGTGGTCTGCGACGCCTGGCGGCCGCTGCCCCTGCTCGACGCCTCCGCCGGGCTGGTCCTCAACGTCTTCGCGCCCCGCAACGGGCCCGAGATCCGGCGCGTGCTGCGCCCCGGCGGCACCCTGCTGCTGGTCTCGCCCACCCCCCGCCACCTGCGCGAACTCGTCGCCGCCCTGGGGCTGCTCTCGGTCGACGAGGAGAAGCAGCGGCGGATCGACGAGAAGCTCGGCCCCCACCTGACACCGGCCGGGCGGCAGGAGGTCGAGTTCACGCTGCGGCTGTCCGCTGAGGACGTTCGGACCGTGGTCGGCATGGGGCCGAGCGCCTGGCACACCGATCCGGAGCGGCTCGCGCAGCGGCTCGGCGAGCTGCCCGACCCGGTCGAGGTCACCGCCTCCGTCACGGTCGCCGCCTACCGGCGCTGAGCCCGTCCCGCCTCGGGACCGTCCCGCGTCGGGACCGTCCCGCGTCGGGACCGCCCCCACCCCGATGGGATGAATCTGCCGGGCAGGCACGTTTCTGCCGCCCGACCGGCGGCTAACGTCCGACGGGTGAACCGCGACGCCACCCGGCCCGCCGTGCCGGCCCACCCTCAGCAGCGCAGCCCGCAACCCGGCCCACCGGCCGTCCGGCGCCCGATCGTCGACGAGGTCCGGCTCACCTCGTTCAAGTCCTACCGGCGCGCGACCCTCCCGCTCGCGCCCCTCACCGTGCTGCACGGCCCCGCCGGCGTCGGCAAGTCCAACGCGCTCGACGGCCTCGCCGTCCTCTCCCGACTCGCCCTCGGCGAGGGGATCGGCGAGTCCCTCGACGGCCTGCCCGGCGCCACCGGCCCCCTCGCCACCCGGGTCCGCGGCGGCCTCGCCGGCTGCGTCCCGCACGGCCGCAACGCGTTCATCCTCGGCTGCACCGTCCGCTCCGCCGACGGCCCCATCGAACTCGAGGTCGTCGTCCGCACCGACGGACCCGTCCGCATCGCCCGCGAACAGCTCACCCTCGACGGCCGCACCCTCGTCGAGACCGGCGAACAGGACCTGCGCAAACAGCGCGTCAACGTCACCTGGCACAACGACACCCGGCAGGGCGACATCCGCGCCCCCTTCCCCAGCGGCACCCTGATCACCGCCCAAATCCCGCTGCGCGTCGCCGGCTCCTCACCCGGCGAACGCAAGGTCCTCGCCGCCGCCGAACAACTCCTCACCGCCCTGCGCGAGGTCTTCCCCGTCCACCCCGTGCCCGCCCTCATGCGCGGCTGGGCCCGCCCCCACCCGCAGGCCCGCCTGCTCAGCACCGCCGCCAACATCTCCGCCGTCATCGCCCGGCTCAGCAACGAGTGCGGCCGCCGCTACGGGCAACTGCTGCGCGTCGTCCAGGCCGCCGCCCCGCACCCGCTGCTCGGCCTCGACCTCGCCCACCGCGGCACCGGCGCCGACCAGCGCGTCCTCGCCGTCTTCGACGAGGGCGTCCTCGGCCGCACCGGCGCCGACCAGGCCTCCGACGGCATGCTCCGCCACCTCGCCTTCGCCGCCGTCCTGCTCACCGGGGCGGGGGTGCTCGACCTCGACGTCGCCGACGAGGTGCCCTGGGCGCACCGCCAGCTCACCGTGCTCGCCGAGGACCTCGGCGCCGGGCTCGGCACCGACCAGACCGCCTCGCTGCTGCGGCTCGCCCACGACATGTCCGGACGCAACCAGCTGCGGGTGCTCGCCGCGCTCCAGGAACCGGCCGCCGCCCGGGACGCGTTCGGCGGGCCGGGCGAACTGCCGCCCGGGGTCGCGCTCGTGGAGTGCCGGCGCGACCCGGGCTCCGGGCACACGGTGCTGCGCACCGAGACCGCGCGGGTGCCCGCCCAGGCGGTGCGGGGCGCCGCCGGGCCCGCCGCGCCGGCGGACCCGGGGCCGGAGGTCGACGCCGATGCGGTCGACACCGCTGTGGTCGGCGCCGATGTGGTGGACGCCGATGCGGTAGACCTGGACGGGTGAACGAACGAGAGATGGCACCGTCCGCCGGGCCGACCCTGGAGGGGCTGCGGCAGCGGCTGACGGAGTTCGCCGCGGCGCGCCGCTGGGAGCCCTTCCACACGCCCAAGAACCTCGCCTCGGCGCTGACCGTGGAGGCCGGCGAGCTGCTGGAGATCTTCCAGTGGCTGACGCCGGAACAGGCCTCGACGGTGATGGCCGACCCGGACCGCGCGCACCGGGTCCGGGACGAGGTGGCGGACGTGCTCGCCTACCTGCTCCAGTTCTGCACGGCGGTCGGCGTCGACCCGCTGACCGCGCTGGAGGCGAAGATCGAACGGAACGAGCTGCGCTTCCCGCGCCCCGGCGCGACGGCTCCTGAACCCCCGGCGACGGGCGGTGACGTCAACCCGGTGAGCGGCTCCTAAGTCGTGTGGGGGAAGGAATTCGTCCACAGCCCCCGGGTTGTCCACAGCTTCCGAATCTCCTCGTGCGGCCTTCCGTGAGTCGGCGCAACCTCTCACCGTGACCGCGTGGCAGGGCGCCGCGCGGGCGACGGAAGGGGTGGCCGCACATGGAGGCGCTGCGACTGATCAAGACCGCTCGGCACGCCCTGGCGGAGACCAGGAACGTCCCGGACGTGCTGGCCGAGGCCCGGCAGGCCGCGCTGCTCACCGAAGTGGTGGGCGCCCGGATCGCGGAGGCGGGCGAGGGTGAACTCGCCGGGCTCGGGCAGTTGTTGGCCGAGGCGGCGGTCCATGCGGCCGGCTGCCTGGACCAGCCGGCGGGCGACGGTTCGGCGGGATCGGCCTTCGGGGCCGGCGGCCGGGCGCGCCGGCTCACCGAACTCGGCGAGCTCGGCCCGATGTTGGGCGAGCTGGGCGGACTGCTGCGGGACGTCGGCGAGACGCTGGTGGTGCTGGCCTGCGGGGCCGACAGCGAGAGCCTCTACTGGGCGTGCATCGACGGCGTCGACGCCGGGGCGGAGTGCACCGACCTGGTCGGTCAACTGTCCGACGCCGTGCGGCGGATGGCGGGTGAGCGGCCGGAGGAATGGGCCGCGGAGGACGGGGAGCCGTTCGACGTGGACGACGGCCGGCTCCCCGTACCGGCGGCGGGGCAGGGGCAGCCGTTACTGGTCCTGCGGCTGGACCCGCCGGGTCAGCGGGCGGCGGCGGCCGGTCCGCCGTCCTCGCCGGAGGAGGAGGTGGTGCGGATGCCGGTGGCCTGAAGGTCGGCGAGATCCGCGGTCACCGAGGCGAGCAACTCCTGCATCTGCTCCAACAGGCTCTTCGGGGCGGCCGGCGCCGCCGCTCCGTCGGCGGCGGGGTACTGCGGGGCGGCGGAAGCCTCGGACCGGGGATCGGACATGAGGGGACCTCTTCGGATCGGTGGTGCGGTGTGGCGGTCGGCGGTGGCCCGGTACGGCCACCGCCGCTGCAACCAACGAACACCCCGGTACACGGTCACCGGCCACCACCCGATGCGGTCCAACCAGCCGCACGGGTACACCTCCAGGGTGACCCCGGCTTGCCCCCGCCCTGCGGCCTGAGCTAGCCCGGCCGACAACACTCACCGGGGCGGCGGCGGGTGGGCCGCTATCCGGACCAGCCGTTGCAGTACTCGAAGCCGGTCTCCACCGTGCCGCGGAACGCCAGCGCCTCGCGGCCGATGCCGAGGGCGTGGAGCAGGGCATCGAGCGCCGCATCCACGTCCTCATCCTCCACCGAGCGGCTCACCCAGACGAACGTGTACGGGACGGGCGCTCCTTCGAGCTCACTCAGAGCGAAGTGCGTCTTCCCGATGCGGAACATGGCGGCGTCCACGCAGCCGAGGTCTTCCCAGCTTCGTTCGACGGTCAACCGCAACCGCGCCGCGAGCGCCTCCAACGGCGGCTGCAGCCCCGCCACCACTCGAAAGGAGCCGGCTGCGTACCACCACATGCTCGGCTGGAACGCCGGATTGCGGTTCCCGCCCTGGTACGAAGGAGCTTGCTCCCAGTCCGGTTCAGGCCCCGGAACGCTGACTGTCGGCATGTCACCCCTCTCTCCTGCGAACACCACTGCTACCGCCCGGCGTTCAACGTATCCCAGGCATCGCAGCTGGTATCAGCGGTCTGGAGTGGTGGGTAGCCAGGTGAGATCGCGTGCGTCGTCGAGTGTGGCGACGCTGGGCTCCTGGGAGCCGCCGAGGGCTGTGTGGCTCAGCAGCACCGGCGTCCCGGTTGCCAATGAGTGGGTGATGTCCTGGAGCATCGCCGTCACCGAGGTCCACCGGGGAACGTCCAGGATCCAGGTTTCGTGGTCCCAGAGGAGTACCGCGCCGTGGGTGTCACCAGGGCGTAGGTCGACGATGAGTCCGTCGCCGCCGGGACTCAACGCGATCGGCATGAACTCCCTCAGGTAGCGGCTCTCGGGCTGACCGTTCTCGTCGAAGGAGTCGCCTTCCTGTTCTGCGACCAGCAGCCAGATGCCGTGGGTCTCCAAGGCCTCGTCCAGCGAGACCGGCGCGAACGCGTCCGGAATCCAGTAGCTCATGGTGACGTCGGGCAGCAGCCACCAGGCCCACAGGTCGGCCGGCAGGGGTAGACCGAGGTCTGCCTCGAACGCGTCGAGGCGGGCGGTATCCGGCGCCGGCCTCGACGGGCCTCGTCGGGTGTGAGCGGTGAGCCACGTGCCGATGCGGTTCCAGGAGGTCAGGACGTCATGATCAGCCGCTGTCATGACGGGCAGTCTGCCCCACGGGGGTGTCAACGGCCGAACCCGTGAGCACTCCCGGCGGAGCAACTGGTCAAGCTGGTCAAGCTGTGAATGTGGTGAGAGCTGGGGCGCGGGCGGCGGGCTGGGCGCCCCGGTTCGGAAGGGGTTGGCGGGTGGGTGGGTGAGGGGTGGGTCGGGGGGGCGCCCAACCAAGGCCGGGCCCACAT
>NZ_JBFBDO010000128.1:0-20424 GCF_040683335.1 Kitasatospora sp. NPDC093806 | reverse complement strand
CCGCAGCTGGTGCTCCAGGTGGTCGGCGGCACGCTGTTCTGATCGGCTCCGCGCACCTCCCACGACACCCGGGGTGGGGCGTGTCTTGTGGATCAGGTCGGACAAGGCCGCGGCGTCTGGGTGCGTGCATCGCAAGGCGGAGGAGGAAGTCCATGCGGAGCATCGGCGACCGACGACAACGCGGCGAGGTGCGTGCCCAGGCGTCGCGGCCCCGGCATGATCCACAAGACACGCCCTGGTCCCCCGGCCGGGTGTCGTGCTGGTCACAAGGGAACAAGGCCCCGGGCCCCGCCCGTTGACCGGGCAAGAGGGACGAGGCAGAAAGGGCTTCCCCACGCACCATTGGAGGGCCAGCCGTGCACCGCCGGCACAACGGACTGAGGACCGCCGCCCTGCTCGGCGGCCTCTCGGCGCTGATCCTGGTGATCGGCGGCTTCTTCGGCCGTACGGGCTTCGTGATCGCCCTGCTGGTCGCCCTCGGCACCAACGCCTACGCGTACTGGAACAGCGACAAGCTCGCCCTGCGCGCCATGCGCGCCCGCCCGGTGAGCGAGATCGAGGCGCCCCGGCTGTACCGGATCGTCCGCGAGCTCTCCACCTCGGCCCGCCAGCCGATGCCCCGGCTCTACATCTCGCCGACCCCGGCCCCGAACGCCTTCGCCACCGGCCGCAACCCGCGCAACGCGGCGGTCTGCTGCACCGACGGCATCCTGCGGCTGCTGGACGAGCGCGAGCTGCGCGGCGTCCTCGGCCACGAGCTGAGCCACGTCTACAACCGCGACATCCTGATCTCCTCGGTGGCCGGGGCGCTCGCCTCGGTGGTGATGTTCCTGGTGAACTTCGCCTGGCTGATCCCGTTCGGGCGCAGCGAGGACGACGACGGGCCGGGCCTGTTCGGGATGCTCGCGATCATGATCCTCGGCCCGCTCGCCGCCACCCTGATCCAGCTCGCCGTCAGCCGCTCCCGGGAGTACCAGGCCGACGCCGACGGCGCCCGGATCACCGGCGACCCGCTGGCCCTGGCGAGCGCGCTGCGCAAGCTGGAGGCCGGCACCCGGCAGCTGCCGCTGCCGCCGGAGCCGCAGATCCAGACCGCCAGCCACATGATGATCGCCAGCCCGTTCCGGCCGGGCGAGGCCGGGGCGAGGTTCTTCTCGACCCACCCGCCGATGGCCGAGCGGATCGCCCGGCTGGAGCGGATGGCGGGCCACCAGGGCTGACGGCCCGGTGGGGGCCCGCTCCTACCGGTCCTCGAAGGCCTGGCGCAGCCGCCGGATCCCCTCCGTCACCAGGGCCTGGCTGTCGGCCGCCACGTAGCTGAGCCGCAGGTGCGGCGCGGGCGGCTCGGCCGGGTGGTACGGGCGCCCCGGGGTCACCAGTACGCCGGCCCGCATGGCGGCCGCGACCAGCGCGCTCTCGTCGGTGCCGTCCGGCAGCCGCAGCCACAGGTGGTACCCGCCGGACCGGTGCGGGCCCAGCAGCCCCGGCAGTTCGCGGCGCAGCGCGGCGGTGGCGACCCGCCGCCGGTCGCGCAGTTCGGCGCCGAGGGTGCGCAGGTGGCGGGCCCACCCCGGGTCGGCGACCAGTTCCAGGGCCGCCTCCTGGAGCGGCCGGGGCACGAAGAAGCTGTCCACCACCTGGGTGGCCCGGAGCCGCTGCAGGGCCGGGCCGCGCGCGGTGATCGCGCCGATCCGCAGGTTGGGGGAGGTGGCCTTGGTGAGCGAGTTCAGGTGCACCACCACGCCGTCCGGGTCGTCGGCGGCCAGCGGACGGGCCAGCGCGGGGGCGTCGGTGTGGACCAGCCGGCGGGCGAAGTCGTCCTCGATCACGAAGGCGCCGGCCGTCCGGGCGATCCGGAGCACCTCGGCCCGGCGCGCGGGGGAGAGGACGGCGCCGGTCGGGTTCTGGAACAGCGGCTGGCAGACGAAGACCCGGGCCCGGGTGGCGTCGAACGCGGCCGCCAGCAGGTCGGTGCGCACGCCGTCCTCGTCCACCGGCACCGGGACCGGCCGCAGCCCGGCGGCCCGGGCCACCGCGAGGGCGCCCGGGTAGGTCGGCGACTCGACCAGGACGGGGGCGCCCGGGGCGGCGAGGGAGCGCAGGGCGATGGTGAGCGCGCTCTGGCCGCCGGCGGTGATCAGGACGTCCCCGGCGCCGAGCGGCCCGTTGGCGCCGCCGATCTCCCGGGCGAACCAGGCGCGCAGCTCGGTCAGGCCGTCCACCGGCGGGCGCTCCCAGGCACCGGGGCGGCGGCCGGCCCGGGCCACGGCGGCGGCGAGCAGGCGTTCGGGCTGGAGTGAGGCGTGCGGGTAGCCGCCGTTGAGGTCGATCACGTCCGGCGGCGGGACGGTCAGGGTGGCGATCAGTGCCGCGGCTCCGGTGTCGCGCGGGCCGGAGTCGGCGCTGAGCGCGACCTCCTGCCAGGAGAGGTCGCCCGGCCGGACGGGCGGGGCGGGGCGCGGTGCGGTCGACGAGGCGGGGGTAGCGGTGGCGGCGGCGGTACGGAACACCCCGGCGCCGGGCCGGGAGACCACCAGGCCCTCGGCCGCGAGCACGGCGATGGCCCGGGAGACCGTGCCCGGGCTGACCTGGTGGCGTTCCATCAGGGCCCGGCTCGACGGCAGCTTCCGGCCCTCCGGGTAGCGCTCGACCTCGCGGCGGAGACTGTCGGCGAGTTCGGTCACACTGCTACGCTCATTCATGACGGCACAAGATAGCGCTACCCGCCCCGCTGCGATAGCAGCGAAGCTCACGGCCACCGCCTCCGAGACGACCGAGACGACCGGGAAGCCCGGGACGACCGGGACGACGGGGAAGCCCGGAAAGCCCGGGGGGCTCGGCAAGGCCGGGACGACCGGCACTGTGCTGGCGGCCTTGGGCGTGTTCGCCTTCTCCTTCAGCTTCCCCGCCACCTCCTGGGCCCTGACCGGCTTCGGCCCGTGGAGCGCCACCGGCCTGCGCGGCCTGCTGGCCGGCCTGCTCGCCGCGCTCTGCCTGGCGGCCGCCCGCGTCCCGCTGCCCGCCCGCCGCCACTGGCCCGGCCTGCTGGTGGTCGCGGCCGGCTGCGTGCTCGGCTTCCCGCTGCTCACCACCCTGGCCCTGCGCACCTCCTCGACCGCGCACTCCGCCGTCGTCATCGGCATCCTGCCGCTGGCCACCGCGACCGTCGGCGCGATCAGGACGGGCGGCCGGCCGTCCCGGCTGTTCTGGGCGGCGGCGCTGGCCGGCGCGGCGGCGGTGCTCGGCTTCACGCTGGTGCAGAGCCACGGGCGGCCCAGCCTCGCCGACCTCTACCTGTTCGCGGCGCTGCTGGTCTGCGCGGCGGGGTACGCGGAGGGCGGGCGGATCTCCCGGGAGCTGCCGGGCTGGCAGGTGATCGGCTGGGCGGTGGTCGCCTCGCTGCCCGTCACCGCGCTGACCACCGCGCTGGCGCTGGCCGTCGAACCGGTCTCGCTCGACGGTGGGACCGCGGCGAAGGCGCTGACCGGGCTGCTGTACACGGCGGCGGTCTCGCAGTTCGGCGGGTTCGTGGTCTGGTACCGGGGGATGGCGGCGATCGGGGTGCCGAGGGCGAGTCAGCTCCAGCTGGCGCAGCCGCTGCTGACGCTGGTCTGGTCGGTGCTGCTGCTCGGCGAGGAGCTGCCGGCCGCCGCGCCGGTGACGGCGGTGCTGGTGCTGCTGTGCATCGCGGCCACCCAGCGGGCACGGGCATGAACGTCACCGCCTGACGGTCACCCGGCCCGCCGGGTGCGGACCTCAGCCGCTCCGCTCGGCGTGGACGCAGAGCGCCCAGATCACCCACACGTCCAGGGCGACCACGATCAGCGACCAGAACGGGTAGTAGGGCAGCGTCAGGAAGGCCTCGATGCCGCTCAGCGCGACCAGGAAGATGCCGGTGTACTGCGCCCAGGGAGCGCCCTTGACCACGAAGTAGCCGGTGATCGCGACCAGCGCGCCGACGATCAGGTGGATCCAGCCCCAGCCGGTGAGGCTGAACTTGAACACGTAGTCCGGCGTCGCCAGGAAGACGTTGTCCTTGGAGATCGCCATGATCCCCCGGGTCACGTCCAGGACGCCGTTCATCATCATCAGCACGCCGGCGAAGAGCACTCCGCCGGTGACCCAGCCGCTGGTACCGCTCGGCGGCGGCGCGGACGGCTTGGTGGCGCTGCTCATGGGACCTCCTGGGAGCCGGTCGGACCTCACCCGAACGGGTGGCCGGGCTTCGACCGTCCGCCCGCCGCCGGGGCCCGGCAACCGGGCCGCACCTGTTCGGGTGACCCGCCCGCGCGCCCCCGGCCGCCCGCGGGCCCGGGCCGGTACTGCTAGTGCGACCACGGCCCGGACAGGCCCGGGCGCGACCCGGACGGACCCGGGCCCGGCCCGGACCCGGAAGGCACGCCGCGTGACACTCCTGCCGAAGGACGCCGTGGAGCAGGCCCCGCACCCGTCGCGCACGCCCCGGCTGGACGCCGCCCGCGCCGCCGCGCGCCGCCGGCGCGGCCGGGCCCTGGTCGGCTGGCTGACCACCACCGACCACAAGCGGATCGGCACCCTCTACATCACCACCTCGTTCCTGTTCTTCCTGCTCGGCGGCCTGATGGCGATGCTGATGCGGATCGAACTGGCCCGCCCGGGGCTGCAACTGCTCTCCAACGAGTCGTTCAACCAGCTCTTCACCATGCACGGCACGATCATGCTGCTGATGTTCGCGACCCCGCTGTTCGCGGGCTTCGCCAACTGGATCATGCCGCTCCAGATCGGCGCCCCCGACGTCGCCTTCCCCCGGCTGAACGCGCTCGCCTACTGGCTCTACCTGTTCGGCTCGCTGATCGCCGTCTACGGCTTCCTCACTCCGGACGGCGCGGCCGACTTCGGCTGGTTCGCCTACGCGCCGCTGAACAGCGCCGAGCGCAGCCCCGGCCTCGGCGCCGACCTGTGGATCATGGGCCTGGCCCTCTCCGGCTTCGGCACCATCCTCGGCTCGGTCAACTTCGTCACCACGATCATCTGCTTCCGCGCGCCCGGGATGACGCTCTTCCGGATGCCGATCTTCGTCTGGAACACCCTGCTCACCGCCGTCCTGGTGCTCTTCGCCTTCCCGGTGCTGGCGGCCGCGCTGCTCTGCCTGGAGTCGGACCGGCGGTTCGGCTCGCACGCCTTCGACGCGGCCAACGGCGGGGCGCTGCTCTGGCAGCACCTGTTCTGGTTCTTCGGGCACCCCGAGGTCTACATCATCGCGCTGCCGTTCTTCGGCATCGTCACCGAGATCCTCCCGGTGTTCAGCCGCAAACCGGTCTTCGGCTACTCCGGCCTGATCGCCGCGACCGTCGCCATCACCGGCCTGTCGATCACCGTCTGGGCGCACCACATGTTCGTCACCGGGCAGGTGCTGCTGCCCTTCTTCGCGGTGATGACGATGCTGATCGCGGTGCCCACCGGGGTGAAGTTCTTCAACTGGATCGGCACCATGTGGCGGGGCTCGCTCAGCTTCGAGACGCCGATGCTGTGGACCGTCGGCTTCCTGGTGACCTTCCTGTTCGGCGGCCTCACCGGGGTGCTGCTGGCCGCCCCGCCGATCGACTTCCACGTCTCCGACTCGTACTTCGTGGTCGCCCACTTCCACTACGTGGTGTTCGGGACGGTCGTCTTCGCGATGTTCGCCGGCTTCCACTTCTGGTGGCCCAAGTTCACCGGCCGGATGCTGGACGAGCGGCTCGGCCGGATCCACTTCTGGACCCTCTTCGTCGGCTTCCACGCCACCTTCCTGGTCCAGCACTGGCTCGGCGCCGAGGGCATGCCCCGCCGGTACGCCGACTACCTGGCCACCGACGGCTTCACCACCCTCAACACCGTCTCCAGCATCGGCTCCTTCCTGCTCGGCGCCTCCACCCTGCCGTTCCTGTACAACGTCTGGCACACCGCCCGGTACGGGGAGCGGGTCACCGTGGACGACCCGTGGGGCTACGGGCGTTCGCTGGAGTGGGCCACCTCCTGCCCACCGCCCCGGCACAACTTCGTCACCCTGCCCCGGATCCGCTCCGAGTCGCCCGCCTTCGACCTGCACCACCCCCGGATCGCCGAGCTGGACCGACGGCAGAACGCCCGCGCACCACGGGCCTGAGCACCGGCCGATTCCGGGTTCTTTACCTGCTCGTTAGGATGACCGGCATGGCAGAGGAGACCCACACCCCGGCGGCCGGAGCCGCCCCGGTGGCCGACGACCCGCGGGTGACGGACGACTCGCGGGCGACGGACGACCCGCAGGCGGCCGGCGACCCGCGGGCCCGGCGGCGCGGCCAGGGCGAACTGGAGGCCCAGGTGCTGGCCGTGCTCCAGCGGGCGCCCGGCCCCGCCAGCGCCGGCTGGGTCCAGGAGCGCCTCGACGGCGACCTCGCGTACACCACCGTGATGACCATCCTCTCCCGGCTGCACGCCAAGAACGCCGTCTCCCGGACCCGCTCCGGCCGCTCCTACCTCTGGCAGGCCGCCTCCGACGCGGCCGGCCTCGCCGCCCTGCGGATGCGCCGCGTCCTGGACGGCGAACCCGACCGGGACGCCGTGCTCGCCAGCTTCGTCACCGCCCTGCTCCCGCACGACGAGGAACTGCTGCGCACCCTGCTCGACAGTGCCTCCGGCCCGGCGCCCGACCACGAAGGCTGACCTCCTCGCCGTGGGTTTCTTCGTCTTCCTGCCCCTCGTCCTGCCGCTGACGGCGCTGCCCATCGCCCGGCTCACCGAGCAGCACCTGCACCCGCGCGGCGCCGCCCGGCTGCTGACCGGGTTCAGCATCGTGATGGCCCTGTGCAGCGCGGTCAGCCTGGCCCTGATCGGGGTGGTCGGCACCGCCCAGATCCCCGGCAACCCGCTGCCCGACAGCTGGTCCGACCCGGAGGTCCGGGACGCCCTGCCGTACCACGAGACGGTCGGCACGGCGGCGCTGCTCGTCCTCGCCGTCGTCCTGCTCGCGGTGGCCCGCACCCTCGTCCGCCACCTGCGGATCCGCGCCCGCGCCCGGCGCGCCCTCGGCCGCGCGGAGCTGCCCGCCCCGGCCACCGACGTCGCCCTGCTGCCCGACCCGGCCCCGTACGCCTACGCGCTGCCCGGCGGCGCGCGCTCGCCCGGGCGGGTGGTGGTCTCCACCGGCATGCTGGCCGGCCTCGCCGAGGACGAACGCGCCGCCCTGCTCGCCCACGAGCGCGCCCACCTGGTCCACCGGCACCACCGCCACCTGCTGGCCACCCAGCTGGCGGGCTGCGTCAACCCGTTCCTGCGCCCGCTCCAGCGCGCCGTCGCCTACAGCGCGGAACGCTGGGCCGACGAGGAGTCCGCGCAGGCCGTCGGCGACCGCCGGATCACCGCCCGCGCGGTCGCCCGGGCCGCCCTCGTCTCGCACCGTCCGGCGGCCCCCGGCCTCCCCGCCTTCGCCGCCCCGGGGCCCGTCCCGCGCCGGGTCGCCGCCCTCCTCGGCCCCGTCCCCAGCACCCGCAACTGGCCGCCCGCCCGCACCCCGGCCGGCCTGGCCGCCCTGGTCGCCGCCCTCGGCACCGCCGCCTCCGCCCTCTCCGCCCTGAACGCGGCGGTGGCCCTGCTCCTCATCCTCAAGGCCGTCACCCCGCTGTAGCTCTCTCGTCCGCGATGGGGAGGAGCCCCTGAGGCGTCCCTGAGGTCCGGCACCCAGGGGGGTAGACACGTCGGTGGGCGGGCATCGCTGGTCGTAGAGGGGAACCGCCGTGCGTGAGAGGGTGCCGGGCATGAAGGTGATCGACTTTGTTCTGAACGTGCTGTGGCTGATCTTCTGCGGCATCTGGATGGCGCTGGGCTACGTGCTCGCCGGGATCATCTGCTGCGTGCTGATCATCACGATCCCGTTCGGCATCGCGTCCTTCCGGCTGGCCGGGTTCGTGCTCTGGCCGTTCGGGCGCAAGGCCGTGGAGCGGCCGGACGCCGGGGCGCCGTCGTGCGTGGGGAACGTGATCTGGCTGGTGTTCGCCGGGTGGTGGCTGGCGCTGGGGCACCTGCTCACCAGCATCCCGCTGTTCCTGTCGATCATCGGGATCCCGTTCGGCTGGGCGAACCTGAAGCTGATCCCGGTCTCGCTGATGCCGCTGGGCCGCGAGATCGTCTCCACCGACGAGCCCTGGGGCGGGCGGCGGTAGCGCCGGGCCGGCGGGCCTACTCGGCGAGCCGGACGATCATCTTGCCGGTGTTGGCGCCGCGGAGCATGCCGAGGAAGGCGTCGACCACCCGCTCGAAGCCGGGGACCACCGTCTCGTCCGGGACGACGGCGCCGGAGCGCAGGTGCGGGACGAGGAAGTCGTACAGCCCGGGGCGGGCGTCCAGGTGCTCGCGGACCAGGAAGCCCTCCAGGCGCAGGCTCTTGCCGACCACGTCGTAGAGGTTGCGCGGGGCGGGCGGCGGCGACTGGAGGTTGTTGTACTGGGCGACCGCGCCGCACCAGGCGATCCGGCCGTGGTCGCGCAGGGTGTCGATGGCGGCCTCCAGGTGGTCCCCGCCGACGTTGTCGAGGTAGACGTGCAGGCCGTCGGGGGCGGCCTCGCGCAGCCGGTCGGCGATCGGGGCGTCGTGGTAGTCGAAGGCGGCGTCGAAGCCGAGCCGCTCGGTGAGGTGCGCGGCCTTCGCGGCGGACCCGGTGCTGCCGATGATCCGGCCGGCGCCGAGCAGCCGGGCGAGCTGTCCGGCGGCGGTGCCGACCCCGCCGGCCGCCGCCGAGATGAAGATCGTCTCGTCGGCCCGGAGCCGGGCGATCCTGGTCAGGCCGACCCAGGCGGAGAGGCCGGTGCCGCCGAGGACGCTCAGGTGGGCGCTGAGCGGGACGCCCGCGAAGTCGGGGAGAACGAAGCTTTCGGCGGGGGTGATCACCGAGAGGGTGCGCCAGGCCCGGCGGTGGTGGACGAGCGTGCCGACCGGCAGCGCGGGCGTCCGGGACTCGACGACCCGGCCCAGGGTGCGGCCCTCCAGCGGGGCGTGCAGCGCCCAGCCGCCCTCGTCCATCTCCTCGCGCATGTACGGGTCGACGGACTGGAAGAGGTTCTCGACCAGGGCCTCGCCGGGGGCGAGCGGGGGCACGGTCTCGTCCAGGAAGGCGAAGTTCCCGGCGGTGGGCGCGCCGGTGGGGCGGGAGACGAGGTGGACGACGCGGGCGGTGGGACGGGACACGGGAGGCTCCGGGCTGATCGGCGGGGTCGGTGCTGATCACCGTAGGGAGCCGGCCGGCGGCCGGGCAGGGGCCGGCGTCGATGGGTGGGCCCGTTCCATGAACGGGATCGATGGATCGGGTAGCGTCGCCCGCATGACCGATCTCGCCCCGCAGGAGCTGCGGGTGCTGGTCGCCGTGGCGGAGGAGCAGGGCTTCACCGCGGCCGCCGCGCGCCTGGAGACCAGCCAGTCCGCCGTCTCGCACGCCGTGCGCGCCTGCGAACAGAAGCTCGGAGCAGTGCTCTTCGAGCGCGGGCGCCACGGCGCACGCCCCACCGAGGCGGGCGCGCGGGCCGTCGCGTACGCCCGGCGGGTGCTGCGGCTGCTGGCGGCGATGGGCCCGGAGGTCCGCGCGGCGGCGGCCGGGGACCCGGACGCCGAGGTCACCGGAACGGTGCGGATCGCCGCCTTCCGCAGCGTCGCCGCCCACCTGCTGCCGCCCGTCCTCGCCCGGCTCGCCGCCCGCCACCCGGGGCTCGGCGCGCAGGTGCGGATCGTCCGCGAGATCGGCCGCGGCACCGCCGGCGAGGTCGCCGACGGCCGCGCCGACCTCGGGCTGGCGACCCTCGACCCGGACGCGCCGCCGCCCGTCCCCGGCCTGGTCTCGGCCCGGCTCTTCGCGGAGACGTACGCGCTCGCGCACCCGGCCGGCCACCCGGCGCCGCGCGGCCTGCCGCTGGTCGACTGGGACGAGAACTGCGGCTCGTACACCCGGGACTGGTGGGACCGGCAGGACTGGATCCCGCCCGCGACCATCGACGTCGAGGACGACACGGTGGCCCTCTCGCTGGTCTCGCAGGGCCTCGGGATGGCGATCATGCCCCGGACCGCGCTGCTCGGCGCCCCCGCCGGACTGGCCGTCACCGACCTGGGGCCGCGCCCGCCGAGCCGGTACGTCGGGTACGTGACGACGCCGGAGCTGGCGGGCACGGCGGCCGTCCGGGCGCTGATCCGGGAGCTGCGGGAGCTGCGCGGGAGCGGCCTGCCGACGGGGCTGACGGCGGTCTGAGACCCCGGGCTCAGCGCGCGGCGGCGGTCACCGCCTCGCGCAGTCCGGCGAACTCCGCCGCCAGCGCGTCCAGGGTGTAGTGGGCGTTGAGGCCGCTGGGGTTGGGGAGCACCCAGACCTCGGTGTCGCCGATGCCCTCCGGCTGCCGCCCGATCGTCGCCGTCCGCCGGCCGAAGGCGGTCCGGTAGGCGCCGATGCCGAGCACCGCCAGCGCGCGCGGCCGCAGCCGCAGCACCCGCTCGGTGAGCGCGGCGCCGCCCGCGCGCAGCTCGTCGGCGGTGAGCTCGTCGGCCTTGGCGGTGGCCCGCGGGGCGACGTTGGTGATGCCGAGGCCGAGGTCGAGCAACTGCCGCTGCTCGTCCGGGCGGAACTGGCGCGGGGTGAAGCCGGAGCGGTGCAGCGCGGGCCAGAAGCGGTTGCCCGGGCGGGCGAAGTGGTGGCCGGTGGCGCCGGACCACAGGCCCGGGTTGATGCCGCAGAACAGCACCCGCAGCCCGGGGGCGATGACGTCCGGGATGGTGGCGTCCTGGGCGGCGCGCAGCTGCTCGGCGGTCGGCTTGACCGGCTTGGGCGCGGGCGCCGCCGGGGCGGGCTCGGCGGGCGGGGTGGGCCCGGCGGACCGGGCGGGTTCGGCGGACTGGGCGGGCTTCGAGGTCACCCGCCCAGTCTGCCGCCCCACGGCGCGCCGGGGGACGGATTCAGGACACGATGCCCAGCTCGTGCGGGGTGTTGTTGAACCGCCGCCCGCCCTGCTCGGTGACCGTCACGATGTCCTCGATCCGCACCCCGAACCGCCCCGGCAGGTAGACGCCCGGCTCGATCGAGAAGCACATGCCGGGGACGAGCGGCTGCTCCTCGCCCTCGACCAGGTACGGCGGCTCGTGCGTGGTGATGCCGATGCCGTGCCCGGTGCGGTGGATGAAGTACTCGCCGTACCCGGCCTCGGTGATCACCCGGCGGGCGATCCGGTCGATCTCCTGGCAGCTCACCCCGGGCCGGACGGCCTCGAACGCGGTCTGCTGCGCCTGCCGGACGACGTCGTGCACCTTCCGCACCTCGGCCGGGACGTCGGCGCCGACGTGCACGGTGCGGGTGGTGTCGGAGCCGTAGCCGTCCTTGAGGCCGCCGAAGTCCAGCACCACGGTGTCGCCGGCCTGGATGACCCGGTCGCCGGCCTCGTGGTGCGGGTTGGCGCCGTTGGGGCCGGAGCCGACCACGGTGAAGTCGACCTGGCTGTGCCCGTACTTGATGAGCAGCGCGCTGAGGTCGGCGGCCACGTCGGTCTCCCGGCGGCCGGCGAACTCGACCTCCAGGATGCCCCGGTAGGCGGCGTCCGCGGCGCCGCCGGCCGCGGCGAGGCGCTCCAACTCGTCCGCGTCCTTGACTGCGCGCAGCATCGGCAGGGTCTCGGTGAGCGAGGTCCAGCCGGTGCCGGGCAGCGCCGACTGGAGGCCGAGCAGCTGCAGCGCCCAGGTGTTGTCGGAGACGCCGTACCGGCCGGCCGGGTCGAGCAGCGGGGCGGCGGTGGCGTACGGGTCCTGGCCGTCGGTCCAGTCGACCAGCCGGACGGCGGGCGCGCCGGCCGCCTTCTCGGCGTCGGGGCGCTCCAGGGTGGGGACGACCAGCGCGGGCTCGCGGCCGGCGGTGAGGACGAGGGCGGTCAGCCGTTCGGTGACGGCGGTGGGCTGGTAGCCGGTGAGGTAGACGAGGTCGGGGCCGGGGGCGATGACCAGCCCGGCCAGTCCGGCGGCGCCGGCGGCGGCGGTGGCCCGGTCGAGGCGGGCGCGGTAGTCCTCGGTGGTGAACGGTCGGGGCATGCGGGGGTCTCCTGGGGGACACGGGCTGCGGCGGCTACGGGCACGTCAACTTCATCATGGACGGTGCGAGTTGGCGTAGTGCCGGAGGAAAAGCGCCTCGACGTGGGCCATCTGCCGGAGCTCGTCCGGATCGACGCTCTCGTTCGGCGCGTGGATCAGGCAGCGCGGCTCCTCGACGCCCATCAGGATGATCTCCGAGTCCGGGAAGGTCTCGGCGAACACGTTGCACAGCGGGATCGAACCGCCCTGCCCGAGGAAGGCGAGCGGCCGGCCGTAGACCTCCTGCGCCGCCTTGTCGAGCGCCGCGTAGGCGGGCCCGCCGGTGGCGGCGCGGAACGGCGAGCCGGTGCTCTCCGGCGCCACCTCGATCCGCGCGCCCCACGGCGCGGCGGCCGTCAGGTGCGCGGTGAGCGCGGCCTGGGCGGCCTTCGGGTCGGTGCCGGGCGGGAGGCGCAGGCTGACCCGGGCCCGGGCGGTGGCCGGGACGGCGGCGGCGGAGCCGACCACCGGCGGGCAGTCGATGCCGAGCACGGTGACGGCGGGGCGGGCCCAGAGCCGGTCCGCGACGCTGCCGGAGCCGGTCAGCCGGACGCCGTCCAGCACGCCGGCGTCGGTGCGGAACTGCCGCTCGTCGTAGTCGGCGCCGCTCCAGCTGCCGGTGCCGTCCAGGCCGTCGATCCGGGTGCCGCCGTCGGCGTCGCGCAGTGTGTCGAGGACGCGGATCAGCGCGGCCAGCGCGTCCGGGGCGGGGCCGCCGAACATGCCGGAGTGCACGTCGCCCTTGAGTGTGAAGACGGTGACCACCAGGTTGGCGAGGCCGCGCAGCGAGGTGGTGGCGGTGGGGACGCCGACCGCCGCGTTGCCGGTGTCGCAGACCAGCAGCGCGTCGGCGTGCAGTTCGCCCGCGTGCGGCGGTACGTAGGCCTCCAGGCCGCCGGTGCCCTGCTCCTCCGAGCCCTCGACGACCAGCTTGAGGCCGACCGGCAGGTCGTCGCCGAGCGCCCGCAGCGCGGTGAGGTGCATGACGATGTTGCCCTTGCAGTCGGCGGTGCCGCGCCCGTACCAGCGGCCGTCGCGTTCGGTGAGCTCGAACGGCGGGGAGGCCCAGGCGGCGTCGTCGAGCGGGGGCTGGACGTCGTAGTGGGCGTAGAGCAGGACGGTCGGCGCGCCGGGCGGCGGCGGGCGGTGGCCGACCACGGCGTGGCTGCCGTCCGGGGTCTCCTCCAGGTGGACGTCGCGCAGGCCGGCCTCGGCGAAGGCGGCGGCGACCCACTCGGCGGCCTGGCGGCACTTCTCCGGCGGGTACTGGCGCGGGTCGGCGACCGAGGGGATGGCGACCAGCTCGGCCAGGTCGGCCTTGGCGCGGGGCATCGACTCGGCGATCCGGCGGGCGAGTTCGTCGGGCATGGGGGTTCCTCCGGGGGCGCTGCGGGGCGTGGCCGGGGCGTCGGTCTTCGGGGTGGCCGGGGCGTCAGTTGCGGACGGTGTCCTTGAGCTTGAGGTCGTCGATCTTGTCCCTGATGGCGGCGAGCTTGTCCGGGCAGTACACCGAGAGCACGATCGTCTCGGCGAGGACCACCTCCCGGTCGGAGAGCACCGGGCGCTGCCCGGGCCCGCCCGCGCCGTTGGACATGCCGTACTTCCACTGCGCCTGGGTCAGCGCGTCGGCCGGGTCCGTGCAGACGGCGCCGCCGTCCTCGCCCAGGGTGTGCACGATCTGGCTGCGCGCGGGCACCGGGTAGCCGGCGGCGGAGAGCGCGTCGGAGAGCTGGGTGGCCTTCCGGTTGGCCTCGTTGGTCTGGTGCAGCTGCGAGTAGGTGAGCAGGCCGGTGACCAGCATGGCGACCAGCAGGACGATCGCGCCGAGGTAGATCCAGCGGTGCCGGGAGGCGAGCAGGCCGCGGGTCATGCCGCACCCCCTTCGGTGCCGCGCAGTTCCGCCGCCTCCTGGGCGGCCAGTTCGGCCCGCGCCTCGGGCGAGCGCCACTGCGGCTTGCGCAGGCGCAGGAACAGGTACGGGATCACCAGGCCGAGCAGCGCCAGACCACCGCCGACGATCACCACGTACGACCAGACCGAACCGCTGCCGAACTGCGAGGAGGGCACGAAGCCGATCGCCATCGCGGCCGCCGAGGCGATCAGGCCGGTGATCGCGATCGGCACCAGCGCCGGGGCCCGGTAGCCGCGCGGGTGGTCGGGCTGGGTGCGGCGCAGCCGGATCGCGGCGGCGAACATCAGCAGGTAGACGATCAGGTAGACCTGCGTGGTGATCACCGAGAAGACCCAGTAGGCGCTGGAGACGTTCGGGATCAGCGCGTACGCGAGGGCGATGACCGTGGTCACCACGCCCTGGGTGACCAGCAGGTTCTGCTGGACGCCCTCCTTGTTGAGCCGCTGCAGGAACGGCGGCAGGTACCCCTCCTGGCGGGAGATCATCAGCAGGCCCTTGGACGGTCCGGCCAGCCAGGTGAGCATGCCGCCGAGCGAGGCGGCGATCAGCGCCACCGCGATCACCGGGGTGAGCCAGCCGATGTGGAAGTACTGGAAGAAGGAGTCGAAGGCCTGCATCACGCCGGCCGTCAGGCTCAGCTCGGTGGACGGCACCACCCAGCTGATCGCCAGCGCGGGCAGGATGAAGATCAGCAGCACCATCCCGGAGGCGGTGAACATCGCGCGCGGGAACTCCCGGGCCGGGTCGCGCAGCGAGGAGACGTGCACCGCGTTCATCTCCATGCCGGAGTAGCTGAGGAAGTTGTTGACGATCAGCACCAGGCTGGCCAGGCCGGTCCACTGCGGGAACAGGTGCGCGGAGTCCATCGGGGCGGCGGAGGCGTTGCCCTCGCCGAGGAAGACGAAGCCGAGGACGACCAGCAGCACGCCGGGGATCAGGGTGCCGATGACCAGGCCCATCGAGGAGAGGCCGGCCACCGCCTTGGTGCCCCGGGAGGACACCCAGACGCCGGTCCAGTACAGCACCATGATCACGATCGCGGTGTACAGGCCGTTGCTCGCCAGGGACGGGTTGACCACGTAGGCGATGGTGGACGCCACGTAGGCGAGCAGGGACGGGTAGTAGAAGATCGTCATCGCGAACTGGCACCAGACGGCCAGGAAGCCGAGCGGCTTCGACAGGCCCTCCGACACCCAGCGGTAGACGCCGCCCTCCCAGCCGGACGCCAGCTCCGCGGAGACCAGCGCGGTCGGCAGCAGGAAGACGACGGCCGGGAGGAGGTAGAGGAAGACGCAGGCCAGGCCGTAGACCGCCATGGTGGGGGCGGCGCGGAGGCTGGCCACCGAGCTGGTCGTCATGAGGGCGAGCGTCAGCCAGGACATCCGGGGGGCGCTCGCGATCCTGGTCGCCGCCGAGCCGGTGCGCCGGGCGGGGTCCTCGCGGGTGGTCCGCGTGGCGGGGCCGCCGGGGGCGTCGGGGGCGTCGGGGCTACCGGGTGCGCCGGGGCCGCCCGGAGGGCCGCTCGGATCGGGGCTGCCGCGGCCGGACGACGGTATGTCCATCGAGCTCATGGGTCCTCCTGGGGCGGCCCCGGGGCGGGCCGTACCCGGCCAGTTCACCCGGTTGCCGGTGGGGGCGCATGCGGCGTGCACCCGGTCGGGTGAGTGGCTGTCAGGGGTGGGTGGCGGGGGGCGGGGGGCTTACGGGGCGGGGGCCGGCGTGGGCTCCGGACCCTGGCTCGACGTCGGCTCCTGCTCCGGCCAGGTCGCGCGGCGTAGCGTCCGGCCGGCCGTCGCTGGGATCAGGGCCGCCACCAGCAGCGCGGACACCGCGCCGAGCGTGGCCTCGGGGGAGAGGTGGTCCAGCAGCAGCCCGCTGCCGACCATCCCGGCCGGCACTCCGACCGTGAACAGCGTCATCGTCGCGGCGATCACCCGCCCGCGCAGCGCGTCCGAGACCTGGCGGAACACCAGCAGGTCGACCATCACCCGCAGGGTCGGGATCCCCAGACCGAGCCCGAACAGCCCCGCGAACACGGTGACCGGCCCGCCGGGCAGCAGCGGCGAGAGCGTCATCGGCACCAGCAGCCAGGCCACCCCGAGCAGCAGCACGCCCGGGCCGGCCAGCCGGTGCAGCCGGCTCACCAGCAGTGCCCCGGCCAGCGCGCCGACCGCCTCGCCGGCCAGCGCCAGCCCGATGCCGCCGGTGGACGTGCCCTGGCCGCGCAGGATGACCATCACCGGCAGGACCATCGCGGTGCCCGCGAGGTTGATCATCAGGATGACGGCGAGGGTCGGCCGGAGCACGGCGCTGCGGGCGAGGAAGCGGAAGCCGGCCAGCGCACCGTCCTCCTTCTCCCCCTTGCCCTTGCCCTTCCCCTTCCCGCTCCTGTCAGCGCGCCGTTCACCGGCCGGCGTCTCCGGGCGGCCCGGGAACCGGACCAGCAGCGCGGCGGTCAGCGCCAGCAGGGAGGCCAGCGCCGTCCCGACGAACGGCGCCGCCCGGCCGAGCCCGAACAGCGAGCCCGCCAGCGGCGGCCCGATCAGGCCCGCGCCGCTCATCCGCGCCTCGTCCTGCGCGAGCGCCTGCCGCAGCTGTTCCGGCGGGACGACCGAGCGGACCGCGATCAGCCGGATCGGGCCGCTGTAGGCGATGGTCGCCCCGATCACGAGGGCGACCAGCAGGGTGTGCGCGACGGTCAGCCGGTCCAGCGCCATCGCGAGCGGGACGCTGACGCAGGCGAGCAGCCGGGTGGCGTCGGCGGCGATCAGCACCCGGCGGCGGTCGCACCGGTCGGCGACCGCGCCGCCGTGGATGCCGAACACGATCGAGGCGCCGATCTGGAGGGCCGCGAACGCCCCGGCGAGGGTGGACGAGCCGGTCAGCGCGAGCAGTAGCAGCGGGTACGCGGTGTCGGCGATCTGCAGTCCGAGGGTGGCGGAGGCCTGGCCGGCCCAGAGCGCCTGGAACCGCCAGTTGCGGCGGAGCGGGACGGGCGGTGGCGTCGCCGTCGTGGTGCTCGTGGTGCTCGTGGTGCTCGTGGTGCTCGTCGTGGTCGTGCTGGTCGTTCTGCTGCTCATGGCTGCGCCCCCTGCTCACCTTCACGTCAGCATTCACTGTTTCGTGAATGATTACGTCTGCGTGATTGATTGCGCAAGGGTGAAGATGCGATTGCCCGTGGTGGCGGCGATCTGCGAGGGTGAGGCCGTGGTCGAGAACGCCGAGAACGCCGAGAACGCCGAGAATCCCGCCCCCGCCGTGCTCAAGGAGCGCCGGGTGGCCGACGCCGCCACCCTGAAGGCCCTGGCCGACCCGCTCCGGCTGGCGATCCTCGACGCCCTGATGGCCGCCGCCGCGTCCGGGCCGCTCACCGCCAAGGAGATCGCCGCCGCTCTCGACGAGCCGCAGACCAAGCTCTACCGCCACATCAAGCAGCTGGAGAAGGCCGGGCTGATCCGGGTCGCCGGCACCCGGCTGGTCTCCGGCATTGTCGAGAGCCGCTACGCCCCGGCCCAGGAGACGCTCCGGCTCGCCCCCGAGATCTTCTCGCCCGACTCGCCCACCCGGGTCGACGCGTACGACGCGATGCTCGCCGCGATGGACCACGTCCGCGGCGACTTCCGCGCCCAGGCGCTGGCCGACCGGATCGACTTCTCCACCTCGCCGGACGGCTCACCGGCCGGTCTGCCCGGCATGTTCTCGCACTTCACGTACCGGCTCACCCCCGAGCGGCTGATCCGGCTCCGCCGTCAACTCGCCGATGTGTTCGAGGAGTTGCACCAGGAGGGGAGCAGCGAGGCCGCGGACGCGGTGGACGTGACCCTGTTCACCCTGCTGTACGCCGTCCGGCCCGAGCGGGCCGCCGACTCTCGGAGCGATAGCCGCCCGGGCACGGAATCGTAAACGCCGGGCGGACTGTCAGTGCCATGGTTCAGGATGACTGAATGTCATACGAACTTCAGGCGCTGATCGGCCCGGCGGAGCTGGTCGCGGTGGCGGCCGCCGAGGTTCCGGCGGCCCGTGCGTACCCGCTCGCCCAGGGGCTGGCGCTGATCCCGGCGACCCCCGCGTTCCTGGCCGCCCTCCGGTTCGGCGAGGACGGACCGGCCGGCGCGGGTGCGGCCGGGTTCACCTGGATCCCGAACGGCCTCGAACGCCGGCTCGCCGCCTGGTCCAAGGCCGGGCCGATCGCGTGCGTCGAAGCCGACTACTTCGGTGGCACCGGCACCCAGCGGGCCGCCGTCTGGGCCGACGGCCGGCTCGACCTGGGCCCGCTCACCAGCGCCGAACTCGAACGCCACCCGCCGGAGGGCAGCCCGATCTCCCGCGTCCTGCGCCGGCTCGGAGCCTGGGTGCCGGAGGACGGCGACCACCGCGACGAGTTCGACGCGGTCGGCCTCGGCGCCCACCGGGCCACGTCCTCCTGGGTGACGACCAGCTGACGCCCACTCACCCCGCCACCGCGTGTCGTGCACCGTTCGGCGTACACGCGGTGGCTGGGCCAACCGGGCTGGCCCACGGTGTGAATCAGGCATCCCGCCTGATCCGCACCGAGAGGAAAGCATCACCCATGCGCACCACCTGGACGGCCGCCGCGCTGACCGCAGCCCTCGCGCTGGCCCCGGTCGCGACGGCCTCCGCCGCCACCACCGGCACCGGGGCCGCCGGCGGCACCGGCGCCGCCCCCGCCTTCAGTGTCCCCGCGTTCGGCGCTCCGGCCTTCAACGGCTCCGCGTTCACCGCCCCGTCGTTCTCCGCCCCCACCATCCCCGGCTTCCCGGCCGCCCCGGGCCTCTCCGGCATGCCCGGCCTCTCCGGCATGTCCGGGAAGCCCGCCGTCCCCAACCTCTCCACACTCCCCGGCACTCCCGGCACCTCGGACTCCTCCGCCGGTTCCAGCAGCTCGACCAGCGCCCCCGCCGACCTCCCCGTCACCCTCCCCGACCTCCCCGTCACCCTCCCCGACCTCCCCGTCACGCTCCCCGAACTCCCCGCCCTCCCTGACCCCACCGCGGCCCTCGCCCCGGTCCTCGATCTGGTCGGCGGCCTGCTCGCGACCGTCACCTCGCTCGCCGCCCCCGACCTCGGGCCGCTCCAGCAGCTCCTCGCCTCGCTGGAGGCGACCGTCCAGGCCCTGCTCGCCCAGCTCCCCACCCCGCCCCCGGCGACCGCCCCGACCACGCCCCCGATCGCCCGCCCCCAGGTGCCGCCCGCCATGTCCGCGCCGCTGGCCGACCAGCTGGCCACCCTGAAGTCCCAGGCCAAGGCCTTCGCCGACGCGGCCGCGGCCCGCTCGACCACCCCCGCCCACCACTGACGGCCCCACCCCGGAGCCACCCCGGCCCCGGACACGACAGCGGCCCCGGTCGCGCGCTCGAACCCGAGCCCGCGACCGGGGCCGCCCCGTCGCCGTCCGCCGCCCCGCAGGGTCAGCGGTAGTTCACGAACTGGACCGCGAAGTCCAGGTCCTTGCCCTTGAGCAGGGCCTGGACGGCCTGCAGGTCGTCACGGCTCTTCGAGGTCACCCGGAGCTCGTCGCCCTGCACCTGGGCCTTCACGCCCTTCGGGCCCTCGTCCCGGATGATCTTCGCGACCTTCTTGGCATCGTCCTGGGAGATGCCCTCCTTCACGTCCGCGAAGATCTTGTACTCCTTGCCCGACAGCTGCGGGTCCTTCACGTCCAGCGCCTTGAGCGACAGGCCGCGCTTGATGAACTTGCTCTGCAGCACGTCCAGGATGGCCTTGACGCGCTCCTCGCCGTTGGCCTTCATCTCGATCGTCTCGCCGGAGCGCTTGATCTCGGCGCCGACGTTCTTGAAGTCGAAGCGCGTGGCGATCTCGCGGGAGGTCTGGTTGATCGCGTTGTCGACCTCCTGCCACTCGACCTTCGAGACGATGTCGAAACTGGAGTCGGCCATGGGTGTTGGTCTCCTTGATGCTCTGCCTTCACTGACACGGCCCGCCCCACCGGGCGACCGCCGCCCCAGCCTATCCAGCCCACCCCCACCCCCGCCCCCGACAGCCACGCCGCACCCGTCGAACCCCGTCCCGAAAACCGGGTGGCGAACCACCCCCCGGGATCAGGTAAGGTTTACCCAGTCGAACGGGGCAAGCCCCCGGGAGGCGAACATCCTGGCTGGTTGCCCGAGCGGCCAAAGGGAGCAGACTGTAAATCTGTCGCGCAAGCTACGCAGGTTCGAACCCTGCACCAGCCACAGGATAGATGGACGGCCCCCGATTCACGGAGACGTGAATCGGGGGCCGTTTGTCGTTTCCGGGCTCCTTGGGGTCAGGGGGTGAGGAGGAGGGTGGTGGCGGTGGGGGTGTCGGGGGCGGTGTGGGTGGGGGTGGGGTGGGTCGGGGGGAGGGGGGGGGGTGGGGTGGGGGTGATCCAGATGGAGCGCAGGCGGGAGGCGTGGGCGCCCAGG
>NZ_JBFBDO010000127.1:0-20965 GCF_040683335.1 Kitasatospora sp. NPDC093806 | reverse complement strand
GGCGGGCCGCCCCGTCCCCCGGTCCGGCACCCGGCCGGCGGCACGGCCGGGCCCGAGGGCCCTGCGGGTCGACCACACCGGGCGTCCCGCGCGCCCCGTGCCCACCGCGCGCCCCGACGGCGGGGTGACGACCGGCTGCCCGTCGGTCGGCGAGGTGGTGGCGGGTAGGTGCGCGGGTGCGTGCGCCGGTGTGTGTTTCGTCGCGGGCGGCCGCGTCGGGGCGCGTCCGGCGGGCGGGGCGCCGGTCGGCGGCGACAGTGGCCGCAGATTCGACAGCGCGGTCACCACGGTCCGGTTCCGGAGCGTGGGACTGGAGGTCGACGTCGTGGACTGGGACTGCGGCACGGTTCCCCCTCGGTCGCCGATGCGGCGTGGCGGTACCGCCGGAGGATGGAGCCCGGCCTCCGGCTCCAGGGCACGGCGGCTCCGCCCCCTGGGTATGTCCGGTCCGCGGCGGGGACTCCCAACCCGCACCGCGGACGGCTCCTGGATCGCTCAATGTAATGGAGACAGCTACGCCCCGTTGATGGTTGTACCGGACAGTCCAGGTTTTTTCGGGGGCCGGAAACCCACCGGGAACAGGCTGGAATCGTGCGCCCCCGATTGCGCCGGAGTGCGATGGGCTCGGTGCGGCGGCCGGGCGGCGGGCGGGTTCGCGGCGCCGCGCGGGCGGTGGACCGGGGTGGTGCGCGGAGGTCGCCGGGCGTGGCCGGAACGTCACGTGCTGCGGGCTGCCTCCGTCGCGGCCCCGGGGTACCTTGGGCTCATGGCAGACGCGGAACGTGATCACCTCCACCCGCACGGCGCGACCCGGATGGCTCGGTTCTGGCACGGCGGTGCGCTGGTCAGCCACCAGGTGCCGTTGGCGCTGGTCGGCCTGGCCTGCCTCACGCTGGGGATCGTGGTGGCCGTGGTGGTTCCGGACAGTGACGGTCCGGCGTGGGCGATGGCGGTGGCCGGCTGCCTGGCTGCCGGGGTGCTGCTGCTCGGCCGGATCGGGTTCGCGCTGTTCCGCCGGCACCGAGGCGCGGCCGTCTGAGCACCGCCGTCACCCGGGGCGGCGCAGCCGTTCCGGCGGAATTGGTCAAGGGTTGAACATCCGGTCCGACCCAACTGGTCAGATCTTCGGCTTTTCGGACCAACTACCGAATCCTTCTCGCTTCTTTCACAATTTCGAGCCGGTGGCCCCACAATTCCCCATACTGTGAATTCCGTGCCGGGGCGCCGACCGCCCGGGTGGACGGTCGTGTGCGGGTGCCGGGGAGGGCGCCGCAGAGGGGGGAACGATGAAAGGCACCGCCGTGCCCGGGCCCGCCCCGCGTCTGCGCGGCCCCGGCGGCCGCCGGCTGCGCGTCGCCCACCTCACCACCGCCGCCCCGGGCCTGCGACTCCACCTCGCCACCGAGCTGAGGGTCGACCTGGAAGCCGGGTTCGACACCTACGGGATCAGCGCACCCGGCCCCGAGGCCGCCGACCTGGAGGCGATCGGCGTCCGGTACGAGCCGCTGCACGCGCTCACCCCGGCCTGGAAGCCGCACGCCGACGTCGCCGCCGCCCGCGAACTGCTCGGTGTGCTGCACCGGATCGGCCCGGACGTGCTGCACACCCACGGCCCCAAGACCGGCGTGCTCGGCCGCGTGCTGGGCCGGCTGGCCGGGGTCCCGGTCGTGGTCAACACCTGCCACGGGCTCCGGGCGCGGGCCCACGGCCCGCTCGTCCGACGGGCCCTCGGGCTCGGCGCGGAGGCCCTCGCGGCCCGCTTCTCGGACGCCGAGCTGTACCGGAGCGGCACGGACCGCCGCACCCTGGCCCTCGCCGTCCCGGCCCGCCGCTCGCGGGTGGTCGGCGACGGCGTGGACCTCACCCGCTTCGCCCCCGACCCCGGCGAGCGTTCCCGCGCCAGGGCCCGGGTGCGCGCCGAACTCGGCGTCGGCCCGGACGAGCCGCTGGTCGGCGGGGTCGGCCGGCGGGTCGCCGAGAAGGGCCTGGGCGAGTACGCCGAGGCCGCCCGCGCGCTGGCCGGCAAGGCCCGGTTCGTCTGGATCGGCCCGGACGGCCCGGCCGGGAATGGCTTCGGGGCTGGCGTCGCCTTCCTCGGTCCGCGCAGCGACATGCCCGCGGTGTACGCGGCCCTGGACGTCTTCGTGCTCCCCTCGCACCGGGAGGTGTTCTCCCGCTCCGCGATGGAGGCGGCCGCCGGCGGCCTGCCGATGGTGCTCGGCGACGTCCGCGGCTGCCGCGAGTTCGGCGACCCCGAGGAACACCTGCTCCTCGCCCCGCCCGGCGACGCCCGGGCCCTCACCCGTGCGCTGGACCGGCTCCTCACCGAACCCGGCCTGCGCGACCGCCTCGGCGCCGCGGCCCGCCGCCACGCCGCGGCGCGGTTCGACCAGCGCGCCGTCGCCGCCGTCTCGCTCGCGACGTACGCGGCCGTCGCCCGGGTCAAGGGGCTGCCCTGGACGGTCGACTGAGGGGGCCTCGCGGTGGGTGCCCCGAGGCGGTCCTGACGGGCCGATAGGGTGCGGGGCATGGCCATTCCCGAGTTCCTCGCCGACCTCCGTTCCGTGGTCGGCACCCGCATGCTCTGGCTCAGCGCCGTCGTCGCGGTCGTCCTGGACGACGACGGCCGGGTGCTGCTGGTCCGGCGCGCCGACGACGGGAGCTGGACGCCGCCCGGCGGCATCCTCGACCCGGGTGAGCAGCCGGCCGACGGTGCGGTCCGCGAGTGCCTGGAGGAGAGCGGCGTCGTCGCCGTCCCCGAGCGGCTGATCACCGTGACCGTCTCGCCGGAGATCACCTACCCCAACGGCGACCGCACGCAGTACCTGGAGCTGATCTTCCGCTGCCGCCCGGTCGGCGGCGAGGTGCGGATCGACGAGGACGAGACGCTTGAGGTCGGCTGGTACCCGCTGGACGACCTGCCGCCGCTCGACGAGAAGGAGCTCTCCTGGATCCGGCAGGCGGTGGCGGGCCGCGCCGAGGCCACCTTCGCCTGGAGCGGCGCCGAGCGCCCGTAGGGGCTCCTGGAGGCCCCACCGGGCCCCTTCCACGAGCCACCGGCCCACCCCGGCCCCGCCCCGGCCGGGAACGGCCGGAACCGGGCGGCTCCGGGGGCACTTCCCGGCCGAAGGCCACAAGACACGCTCTAACCCTTGTGCTGGCGGTACGCCTCCTCGGCGGCGTCCAGGACGGCCGCGAGGTCGCCGCCGGCCGTGGCGGTCGCCACCGCGGCCACCGCGCCCTCGACGAACGGGGCGTCGGCGAACCGGACCGGGAACGGCAGGCCGTGCTCGTCGGCGTCGGCGAGCAGCGCCCGGACGGTGGTCACCGCGCCGCCGAGGTCGGCCAGCACCACCACGCCGTGGCCCTGGTCGACCCGGCGGGTGGCGGCGGCGACCAGGACCGCGCTGATCCCCGGGCCGTCGACGAGGTCGCCGCCGGTGCCGGCCACCGGGGCGGGCGAGTCGGAGTTGACGAGCGCGAGCGCGAGGGTGCGCACGGCGGTGGCGAGTTCCTGGCTGTGCGACACCAGGACGATCCCGACCCGCCCGTGGGCGGGCGGCCGGCCCGGGGTGGGCCGGGGCAGCGGGGTGCGGGCGGGCGGGGTGCGGGGCGCCGGGGGGTGGGCCGAGGGGGCCTCGGAGATGGGGATGACATCGGCGCGGGTGCCGTCCCGGCGGCTCATCGGCTGCTCCTCGGGGCGCTCGGTGGGGGGCTCCCCACACTCTGGCAGTTCGCCCGCCGCCCGCCCGCGCGGGACACGCACCGGCCCCGGTCGGGGGAGACCCGGTCATCCCGCTGACCGGGGCGGCGGCGGTGACTAGGCTGGGCGTGTTCAGGCCGTCGGGAGGAGAGACCAGTAGTGGCAGCCAACAGCGGGACCGGGGTGGAGTCGGTGGAGTCGGCGCCGGTGGACACGGTGCAGCCGGTGCAGTCGGTGGAGCTCGGCGCGAACGGGAAGCCGAAGGTGGACTTCACCGGGGCCACCTGGCTGTGCAGCAGCCAGGGTGTCGGGGACGTCCAGATCGCCTTCGTGGACGGCTACATCGGCATGCGGGACGGCCGTCAGGAGGACGGCCCGATCCTGGTGTTCACGCCGGGCGAGTGGCGGGCCTTCGTGCTCGGTGCGCGGGACGGCGAGTTCGACCTCACCTGAGGCGTCGTCCGAGGCGCCACCTGAGGCGCCAGGTGCCGGCCCGGGGACCCGGGTCGGCACCATTGGTCCACCCATGGTCTCCGCTGGTCATCATTCTGATCACATTTGAGCGTGCCCCGTCATAATTTCTGTTGACTGTTAGACAAACGCAGCTCAGAGTATGAGCACAGGCAGACGCCGTGCCCACCGCCCCCACGCGGCCAGACACGGCGCCTGCTGTGCAACCCGGCAGCGCTGCCGAGTCTCCTCCCAGTCATCCCCTGCGCACCGGGGGTGCGTCGGCCGGTCCCGACCCCACGAGGGGGCCGGCAGTCGCCGGGAGGATGGCTCCGAAGCCGAGAGCGACTCGACGTCGGCGCCGTGCTCGGGACCCGCACGCCCCCACGCGGCGGCGTCCCGAGCAGATCCGCGGGAGCGACGGGCCGGGGCCCCGCGGACCTTGCTTGTGGTGCATGGAAATGTTGGCTTGTGTGCTGTGCGGTGTGCGACGACGAAGCTGGGTGCTCGGCGGTTCGGCACGACGGTGTGCACAGTGAGGGAAACGCGTGTAGGGCCGCGTTGCGACATGCCGTCCCCCCGAAGGGTGAAACCCAGAACGGCTGTCGTGCTGAACCGAACGTAGCCCGGACGGTTGCTCAGAGTCAACATTGGTCTCTGAGCGTGGATCTCCGTCCGGCGCCCCACCCACCCCGCGAGCGTGGTGTGCTGGGCACGTACGATGTTCCCATGTCTTTTCTCCGCCGTCGCTCCGGTCAGCCCATCGGACCGGACTTCGACGTGCTCGCCATGGACCCGGGCGACTGGCCCGGCGACTTCGGTGCGGCCATGATGACCGGCCCGGACGGCTCCTGCCAGGGGATTTTCCTGCGCTACGACCTGTTCGGCGGCAGAGGCCCGGCGATGTTCATCGGCAACCTCCCCGAGGGGTCGCCCGCCCGGGACACCGGCGACAGCGTGCCCTTCGAGGTCCGGCAGCTGCTCGCGGCGCTCGGCAACGAGGAACCGGTCGAGTTCGTCTCGGCGGAGGACTTTCCGGTCATGCTCGGGGACGACCTGCTGATCGTGAAGAAGGTCAAGGTCAGCGAGGGCCGGGTGTTCTGTTCGCAGTTCGGCCGGAGCGACGGAGTGCAGGTCACCATCGCCTCCTGGGACCGACCGATTTCGGACGACCTCTACCAGCTGCTCAAGCCGCTCCCGGCGGACATGTTCCAGCAGGGCTGAACGGGCGTCGGGGCGGTGCCCCGGAGGGCACGGTTCCGCTTCCCTCCCCGGCCGGTCGGACGCCCGCCGGAGGCCGGCCGGTAGCCGCTCGGACGTCGGCCGGACGTCGGCCGGACGTCGGTCCGACGTCCGCCGGATGGCGGAGCGGTGCCGTCCGGTCCGGGCTTCGGGCGCTGCTTGACGGTTTCGATCACGGCTTCGTACAGTCGCGAACATGTCGTGCCGTCTCCCGCTGCTGACCCGTCGCAGCTACCTCGACCTGCGGCGCACCGCCAGCGCGGCGTGTCCGGGCCACTGAGGGGGACGTCGTCCCCGAGGCGGCGGGCGGCCGGCCGCAACGGTCGGCGCCGATCCGGGGGCGGGGGTTCCGCCGGCTCCGGGCCGCCCACCGCCACCGCGCGCCCGTTCCGGCGTGCCGCCCGCAATTCCCCTCGCGAGCCGAAGGGGGCGCCGGCGTCGAAGGGGAGCAGGGCCGCGCCGCCGACGGAGGACCGGGCGCAGCGCCCGCCGACCCGCCGACACCGGACCCGAGCCCCCCGGAGCCGAGCGAGGCGTCAGAGCCCACGCTGCCGCCCGGAGGCACCAGCACCATGACCGTCACCGCTGCCGACCAGTCGCCCGCCGTCCCGTCGCCCGTGGCGGCCGCGCTCGCCGGACTGCCCCGGGTCGTCGACCTGCTGGCCGCCCGGGCCGAGGAGCACGACCGCGACGCGACCTTCCCGTACCAGGGCGTCGAGGCGGTGCACGAGGCCGGGCTGCTCACCCTGACCGTCGACCGCCGCTACGGCGGCCCGGGCGGCACGCTCGCCGACACCGTCCGGGTGCTGGCCCAACTCGGGCGCGGGGACGCCTCGGTGGCCGTGGTCACCGCGTTCACCCTGCTCCAGCACGCCGAACAGGCGCGGACCGCGGCCTGGCCGACGGCCGGGTACCGGCGGCTGCTCACCGAGTCCCGGCGCGGTCCGGCCCTGGTCAACACGCTGCGGGTGGAGCCGGGCGGCCGGAGCGGCGAGCCGCCCGCCACGGTGGCCCGCTGGGACGGCGAGGGCTGGCTGCTGAGTGGCCGGAAGACGTACTGCACCGGCGCGGAGGCGCTCGCCTGGATGGCGGTGACCGCGCGGACCGACGAGCCGGTGCCCCGGGTCGCCACCTTCCTGGTCCGCGGCGAGAGCGAGGGCCTGGAGATCGACCCGACCTGGGACCAGCTCGGCCTGCGGGCCAGTGCCAGCCACGACGTGGTGCTGGACGAGGTGCGGGTGCCGGCCGAACTCGCGCTCGGCCTGGGCCCGTCGAAGGGCGGAACCGGACGGATCGCCGCCGGAACTGCCGCCCCGTCGGATCCCGGGCCGGGCGCGAGTTCGGGAGTCGCACAAACGGCCGGATCGGGGGCCGGAACCGGCACTGCCGACGCGGTGTCGGCCCCCGAACTCGGCCGAGCCTGGCACGATCTGGCACTCTCGGCCGTGGCCGTCGGGGTGGCCCGTTCGGCGCAGGACTGGCTGGTCCGCTTCCTGCACCAGCGAACTCCGGCCAATCTGACCGAGCCGCTCGGCAGCCTGCCCCGGTACCGCTGCGCGCTGGGCGAGATCGAGGCCCAGCTGATCGGCGCCGAGGAGTTGGTCAACGGCCTGGCGCCCCGGGTGGACCGGGCCGAGCCGGACGCGGTCGCCCGCACCGGCCCCGCGCACCTGCTGGCCACCCGGGCGGCCATATCGGCCGTCCAGCAGGCCGTCTCGCTCACCGGCAACCCGGGTCTGAGCCGCCGTCACCCGCTGGAGCGCTACCTGCGCGACGTGCTCAGCAGCCGGGTGCACCTGGCCCCGGACGAGGCCGTCCTGGACGCCGCCGGCCGGGCCGCCCTGGGACGCGTCTGACGCGCGCCCGCCGGAGCGGCCCGGTGGCCGCTCAGCGGGTGCCGACGGCCGCCCGGACCGCGCGGCGGGCCAGCGCGGCGTCGTCGTAGAGCCGGCGGATCATGATCCGCTGCTCCTCGCCGGCGCCCGGCACGTCGTACAGCCGGATCTCCCGCATGAGCACCAGCACCAGGTTCACCAGGAAGGCGTCCCGGGCCAGCGTGCCGCCGCTCTGGGCGAGCTGGCTGATCTGGCGGCGGGCGGCGGTGTCGCCGGAGAGCACGCTCCACAGGACCGCCAGGTCGTAGCCGGGCAGGTACCAGCCGGCCTGCTCCCAGTCGACCAGTACCGGGCCGGACGGCGCCAGCAGCATGTTGCTGAGCAGCGCGTCGCCGTGGCAGAGCTGGAGCGGGCCGTGCCCGAGGCCGTGCAGCAGGCCGCGCAGGTCGCCGGCGTCCCGGTCGGTGAGCTGGCCCACCGAGTGGTAGCGGGCGATCTCCAGCTGGTAGTCCAGCCGGGGCTGGAACACGTCGGTCGGCGGCCGCCACAGGTTGAGCGTGCGGACGGCGGTGAGCAGTGCCCGGACCTCGCCCGGGGTGGGCGCGTTGACCGGGTGGCGCTCCCGGGCCGCGGGCCGGCCGGGGACGCGCTCCATGACGAGCACGCAGCGGTCGTGGTCGGCCGCGACCAGCCGGGGCAGCCGCACCGGCGGGCGGTGCCGGACGAACGCCCGGTAGACCGCGACCTCGTGGTGGAAGTCGGCCACCAGCTGTTCGAAGTACTCGCTCCGCACCGCCTGCGGGGCGAGGCACTTGGCCACCACCGGCGCGCGGCCGATGGTGCCCGCCACCAGGATGTGGCGGCTCCCCTCGCGCAGTACCTGGCGCGGGGTGAAGGCGGGGCATATCCGCGAGACCCCGGCCAGCGCGGCCCGGACGGCCGGCGTCTGCAGCGCCGAGGGGTCGATCCGCTCCTGGACGGCGGGCTGGCCCGGGCGCATCGGCGGGCGCAGCAGCCGGCCGTCGCCGGGGCGGGCGGCGGGGATCCGGGCGCCCGGGGCGCGGGTGGCGGGCGGGGCGGTCTCCGGCGAGCGGAGGCCGAGGGCGGTCCGGGCGGCCTGGCCCCGAGCGTCCGCGGACCGGCCGTCGGCACCGCGGGGGACGGCGGGCCGGGACGGCGGCGGGACCTGCTTCGGGCCGGGGCGGCCGGCGGCTGCGGTGGGGGGGCGCAGCGCGGTGCGGGTCGCGATCGGCGTCGGGGAGGTCGCTGAGGAGTACATGGGGTGAGGGGGGTCCCTTCCTGTCCGTCTGCGGGTGCGCCCCGCCTGTGCGGGGAGGGCCGGTGCCGCGTGCTTCCTGGCGTGACGGCGGCCCTTGCTCGGTCCGGTGGGTGGTGCGCGGGCGCCGGGCACGGACGCCGGGGTCGGAACCCCGTGCTACGGCGGTGGACCGGCCGTCCGCACCCTGGGGAATGCGGTCGGCCGGTACTGCCGTGGCCGTGCCCGGCGCCCCCGCGCCACCCGGCCGCGCCACCCCCTCGGGTGAGGACCGGGGACGTCCCGCGACCCGTACGGGGGACCCCGTACCGGCCTGGAACGCCGCCCGACCCGGGGGTCGAGGTGGCGCACCTCTACATCACACCCGGATGCCGGTGGTTGGTAATGTGGCGGACCCTGGCGAAGCCTGGCGAATGCTCGCCTGGCACATGACGGAGCCTCTAGCCTCGAACCAGCCGAGGAACCTGGGGGCTTCACGTTGAGCAGGGGACCCAACACCCGACTCGCCGATCTGTTCGTCCTGACCGGATGGTCGAAGGGCGAGCTCGCACGGCTGGTCAACAGGCGCGGTGCCGCGATGGGGCAGCAGCAGCTCTCCACCGACACCTCGCGGGTCCGGCGGTGGATCGAGCAGGGCGAGGTCCCGCGCGACCCGGTGCCGAGGGTGCTGGCAGCCGTGTTCACGGAGCGGCTCGGCCGTGTCGTCACCACTGAGGACCTCGGTCTGGAACGACACCGGCCCACCAGGACCGGAGCGGCGCAGTCCGCCACCTCGTCGCCATGGGAGCCGGATCGAACGGCCGCGGTCCTCACCGAGTTCACGGGAATGGACCTCATGCTGAACCGACGTGGATTGGTGGGCGCGGGCGCCGCGCTCACGGCCGGGGCGGTCATCGCCGACTCACTGAAGGGCTGGCTGGGCGGGGACGCGGTCGCGTACGCGGCCTCGGCGCCGGGCCCGCGCCCGGTGGTCACCCAGGGCGGTGCCCGGCCGATCGTGGACCTCTATGACGCGGGCCCGGTGGGGCTCGACGAAGTGGAGGCGCTGGAGCGCTCGGTGCAGGTGTTCCGGGCCTGGGACGCGGCCCGCGGCGGCGGCCTGCAGCGCAAGGCGGTGGTCGGCCAGCTCAACGAGGTGGGCGGGCTGCTGACGCACCGCCACGGCGCCGCCGTGGAGCAGCGGTTGTGGCTGGTGGCGGCCAACCTGGCGGTGCTGGCGGGCTGGATGTCGCACGACGTCGGCCTGGAGCCGACCGCGCAGAAGTACTTCATGCTCGCGGCGGACGCGGCGAAGGAGGCCGGCGACCGGCCGCGCGCGGGGGAGGCGATCTCGCGCGCCGCGCGGCAGATGGTCCACCTCGGGCGGGCCGACGACGCGATCGACCTGATGGCGGCGGCCCGGGCGGGCGGCGGCCGGATGCTGCCGAGAACGCGGGCGATGCTGAACACGGTGGAGGCGTGGGCGCACGCCTCGATCGGGCAGTCGCAGGCGACCTGGCGGCTGCTGGGGGAGGCTGAGGACCTGTTCGCCGAGGACGTGGACGGCCCGCCGCCGTCCTGGATGCAGGTGTTCGACGAGGCGGAGCTGCGCGGGATGCAGGCGCTGGTGCTGCGGACGCTGTCCGAGCACGACCTGTCGGCCGCCGGGCAGGCGCGCCGGCACGCCGAGCGGGTGATCGAGCTGCGCGAGGGCACCGGGCAGTTGCGGTCGGCGCTGTTCGACCGGATCACGCTGGCCTCGGTGCACTGGATCACCGGGGAGCCGGACGCGGCGGACACCCAGGTCAAGATGGTGATGAACCTGATCGGCCAGAACTCCTCGCACCGGACCTGGGACCGGCTGCGGGAGATGTACCGGCTGACCGCGCGCTACCGGGGGGTGCCGGTGGTGGACGAGCTGCGGGCCGAGCTGGGGCGCGAGCTGCGGGCGGCGGACGCGCAGAACCGGCCGAAGCGCTCCTGAGCGGGCCGGGCCCGGTCGCCGGGGGCCGGGCGGTAGGGGTCGGTGCGGTCGGGGCCGGTCGGGGTCGCCGGCTCAGGCGGGGTTGGCCGGGCGCAGCAGCATGCGCAGGGCGGTGACGGTGCCGTCGGTGCCCAGGACGGGCTCACCGGCGCACTCGATCATGCCGTGCTCGCCGCCGGGCCGACGGACCTTGAGGGTGCCGAAGGCGTACCGGCCGTGCACCAGCGCGTCGGTCATCATCCGGCGCAGCTGCGGGCGGTCGGCCTCGTTCAGCCGGTCGGGCAGCCGGTCGAGGCTGAGCGGGCCGCGGCCGGGGTCGCAGCCGAGCAGCCGGTAGGCCTCGGCGGACCAGCGGACGTCGTCGGTGAGCAGGTCCCACTCGGCCGAGCCGACCACGTCCTGGCCGGGCGGCGCCTGCATCGTGCGGTCCACTCTGTCGCCCACCGTCCCCTCGCCGTCCTCGCCGCCGTCCGTCGCGCCCGTGCTCACGGGTGGGGCGGACGGCGGACGGGCCGCAGCTGGCATGATCATGATCAATCCAGTGGTCCGGAGGGCGGTGCGCGGGTCGGCGGATGTGGGAACGACTCTCGCACAGCCCCATCGCCCGTGCGGGCGATTTGGACAGATCGCCGACAAAATTCCCCCGGCATATGCCACTGCGCACAAAGGGACGGTTGCCCTGTGTGCGACGGGCTGCCCGAGGCGGTAACCTTCGGTGATTCCGGCGCCCGGGCGCCCACCGCAGTACCGACCAGAGACCCCGGCGACGGAAATCCCGTTGCCACTACGACCGCCGCAACGGATGCTGACCTCATGTTCGAGCCAGTGATAGCACCCAGTGCCAGCCTCCTCGGCCTCCTGCAACGAGGTCGCGGTGACGGGCAGCTCCATGCGCTGGCCGCCGACCGCACCGAGGCCATCGCCGCCCTGGAGGAGTGCGTCACCAGGGATCCGCGAGCCGACTGGCAGGTCGAGAACCGCTCCCTCTACTACGCGCGCCTCTACATGGAACTGGAGGCGCCGCTCGACGGAATAGAGGACCACCTCCACTCACCGGAGGACCTCCTCGACGACGACGAGGCCCGCACCGGCCTCGCGCTCTCCGTCCTGGGCCACCTCGCCGCGTACGGCCGGCGCGACGCGCTGCTGATGCTCCGCGAGTACACCGCCACCGGCGCCAACTGGGCCTGGGCCCTGGACGAGCTCGCGCTGCGCGACGACGACCGCGGCCTGCTGCTGCTCGGGACGGCCGTGCTGGACCACTTCCCGCCCGGCCCCGAGGGCGACGCCGAGCTGCGCGAGACCATCCGCGGCGCGTACGAGCCCCGGCCCTGGCGGCTCTGGGCGGCCTACCACCCGAGGGTCGCGGCGGCCAGCGAGCAGGCCCCCTTCGACGTGTGGCAGCGCCAGCTGAACCGCAGCGGCGTCACCCCCGGCTGGTCCACCGCCGACGTGCTCGCCTGGGCCGACCAGGGCGAACTCGGCGGCCTCGGCGCCGCCGCGTTCGCCGGCGGTCCGGTCCGGGCCGACGCCTCCCGCGATCCCCGGGCCGGGCACGGCGCGGGCGATCCGGCCGCCCCGGACGCGGTGGACCGCCGCGCCGCCGCGGCCGCCCGCTGCCTGGCCGCCGTGGTCCGGCCGGAGGACCGGCCCGCCGTCCTGGAGGCCGCCCGCACCGGCCTGCCCGGTGCCCGCCGGGCGGCGCTGCGCTACCTCGTCGACCAGCGCGACCCGGCCGTGGCCGGGCTGATCGAGGCCGCCGCCGCGGAGGCGGACGACCGGATCGTCCGGTTCGCGCTGGAACTGCTCGGCCGGATGCGCGGCCCGGAGGCGCTGGCGCACGCCCGCCGCTGGGCCGACCCGGCGACCGGCGGCGCCGACAGCGCGCTCGGCGAGGCCGCCGTCCGGCTGCTGGCCGACGCGGGGGAGCCCGCCGACGGCTCGCTGGTGGTGGCCGGGCTGCGCCGCTGGATCTCGGTCCACGGGGTGGCCGGTTCCGGGCTCGGGACGCTGGTCGACGGCGCGGGGCGGCTGGCCGCCACCGAGGCCGTCCCGGTCCTGCGCCACGTCTACGGGGAGGCCGCCTCCTCCGAACTGCGCGGCCGCGCGGCCCGGGCGCTCGCTGCGACCGACGTGCACTTCCCCGAGGGGCCGGCCGTCGAGTGCCTCTGGGACTGCGAGGAGACGACCCGGGAGCTCGCCGCGAGGCACGTCGCCACCACCGGCGACGCCCGTGTGCTGGAGCGCCTGCGCCGGCTCGCCGCCGACCCGGCCGAGGAGGCCGAGGTCCACGCCGCCGTCCGGGGCCGGCTGACCGCCGCCCGGGAGCGCCGCCGCTGACCGCGGTGCCGAGCGCCGCCGGCCGCGGCGCCGAGAAGACGACGAAGCGGGCCGGTCCACCGGGGAGGTGGACCGGCCCGCTTCGCGTGTTCGGGCGGGGCCGCGGAACCGTGGTCCGCGAGGTGGAACCGGGTTCTACTTCGCGACCACGCCGGCGTCCGGCGCCAGGGTGCCGACGGACACCAGGGCGATGATCACGATGCCGAGCGCGATCCGGTAGATCACGAACGGGATGAAGCTGTTGTTCGAGATGTACTTCAGGAACCAGGCGATCGCCGCGTACCCGACCACGAAGGCGATCAGGGTGGCCAGGATGGTCGGCCCCCAGGCCGGCGCCGGGCCCTCGCCGATCTTGAACAGCTCCAGCACGCCCGAGGCGAGCACCGCCGGGATCGCCAGCAGGAACGAGTACCGGGCCGCCGCCTCGCGGCTGTAGCCGAGCAGCAGACCGGCGCTGATCGTGCCGCCGGAGCGCGACACGCCCGGGATGAGCGCGAGCGCCTGGGCCAGGCCGTAGCCGGCCGCGTGCGGCAGCGTCAGGTCGGTGATCGGCTTGGCGTGCCGGACCGCCCGGGTGCGGTCGGCGATCGCCAGGATCACGCCGAAGACGATCAGCGTGGTGCCGATGATCCGCAGGTCGCGGAGGTCCTTCTCGATGGTGTCCTGGAACAGCTTGCCCAGGATGCCGATCGGCAGGGTGCCCATGATCACGAACCAGCCCATCCGCGCGTCCTGGTGCGAGCGGAGCGCGGGCTTGAACAGCGAGAGCGTCCAGGTCTTGATGATCGAGGCGATGTCGCGGCGGAAGTAGATCAGCACCGCGGTCTCGGTGCCGAGCTGCGTCACGGCGGTGAACGCCGCGCCCGGGTCCTGCCAGCCCAGCAGGGCGGGGAAGACCCGGAGGTGGGCGCTGGAGGAGATCGGCAGGAACTCGGTGAGCCCCTGGATCAGGCCGAGCACGGCCCCGTGGAACCATTCGATCACCGGACACCCGCCCGGGGTATCCGTCGCTCGATGCGCATTCAGCGGTCCTTGTTGGTCGGTGCGGGAACTGGCCCTGTGATCCGGCCGACGCGGACGAGCGGCACGGATCGATGGCAGGCGAACCACCGGTCCCGCCCGGCGCTCGGGCCGCGCGCGGGCCCGGCGCGCGCCTGATGCTACGCCGTTCAGGTGACGGGCTGTCGTCCGGCCCCTCTCCGGGGCCGGTCCCCGCGGCCGGATCCGCGACCGGCCGCGGCCCCGTGGGTCAGCCGGTCACCGGCCGGGCCCGCGCCCAGGTCCGCTCCTCGTTCAGGTAAGCGTCGACGGCCAGCCCGGCCTCGGCCAGGGCGCCTTCGAACTCCGGACGGGAGAGCGGGCGGGAGAGGAAGGTCTGGGTCCAGCGGGCGTCCGGCCACTCGTACTCGACGTGGACCGAGTTGACCCCCTCGCCGACCGGCGTGGCCGAGACCACCCGGACCAGCCCGTCCGCGCCGAGCGGGCGCTCGCGCGGCAGGGTCAGCTGCCAGTCCTCGCCCTCGCGCTGCAGCAGTACGCAGCCGTCCGCGGCGACGTGGCGGCGGCAGGTGTCCAGCAGCCCGCGCCGGACCTCCAGGCTGCCGGCGTGCACCAGGAAGGAGGCGAGCAGCACCACGTCGAAGCGCTCGCCGCCGAGGTCCAGCCGCTCGATCGGGCTGTGCACGGTGCGCGCGCCCTCGACCCGCTCCAGCATCGCGGCCGACTCGTCCACCGCCGTCACCCGGAACCCGCGGTCCAGCAGCGGACCGGTCACCCGGCCCACGCCGCAGCCCAGTTCGAGGATGCTCGCGCCGGGCGGGACGGCGGCCTCGATCACCTCCGGCTCTCCGTTGAGCGGCAGCCGCGCCCACATCTCGACCGCGCAGCCGTCCGGGGTGATCACGCCCGGGCCGGTTCCGTCGTATCCCTCGCGTCGTACGTCAGTCATGCGAACCATCCGAACACGGTGGGGCGGGGGTGGGAAGAGGGCTGCCGACCGATGCTTGCCGCATACCCCCCAGGGGTATAAGGTCATCGACGCACCGGGCAGTACGGCGAAGGAACCGGCAAGTGGAGGACGACATGGCGCACCCCGCCCAGCACGAGCACGAGCACCAGCAGCACGCCGGCCACGAAGGTCACGAGGGGCACGAGGGTCACGAGGGGCACCACCACCAGCACGGCGGCGGGGGCGTGACCTGGAAGGCCGCCGCGCAGGCGACCCTGCACTGCCTCACCGGCTGCGCCATCGGCGAGATCCTCGGCATGGTGCTCGGCACCGCCTTCGGGCTGCACAACGGCGCGACCGTCGTGCTCTCGATCCTGCTGGCCTTCGTCTTCGGCTACGCCCTCACCATGCGCGGCGTGCTCAAGGCCGGTCTGGACGTCCGCGCCGCGGTGAAGGTCGCGCTGGCCGCCGACACCGTCTCGATCATCGTCATGGAGCTGATCGACAACACCGTGATGGTGACCGTGCCGGGCGCGATGGACGCCGGCCTCGGCGACCTCCTGTTCTGGGTCGCGCTGGCCGGCGCGCTGGTCCTGGCCTTCCTGCTGACCGTCCCGGTCAACAAGTGGATGATCGGCAAGGGGCGCGGCCACGCCGTGGTCCACGCCTACCACCAGCACTGACCGCACGACCCGCACGACCCGCACCGCCCGGACCGAACGCCTGCGGCCCGCACCGACCTCCCCGGGGGAGCGGTGCGGGCCGCAGGCGTTTCCGCGTGCGGGCTCAGGCGGCCCGGTCGAGCTCGGCGAGGGTGGCGCGCAGCCAGTCCAGCTCGGCGGTGGTGGTCGCGCGGGCGATCAGCAGCATCCCCCGCCGGAACGGGTCGTCCACCTCCTCGGCGCCGACCGGGTGGGCCCCGTCGTAGAAGAAGCTGGCCGGCTCGCTGAGGAAGGCCAGCCGGCGGCGGAGCACCGCGGCCTGGGCGGCGGGCTCGCCGTCGAGGTGGCGCAGGAAGGCGAGCACGGTGAACCAGCGGTTCTCGTCGCTGACGTCCAGGTCCTCCGGGGCGCGGAGTCGGTCCAGCAGGGCGGCCCGCCCGGCGTCGGTGAGCCGGAGGGTGTGCCGGGGGGCGGCCGCCGCGCCCGGTTCGGCGGTGCGGACGAGCAGGCCGTCGGCCTCCAGGCGCTTGATCGCCGGGTAGAGCGTGCCATCGCTGATCGGCCGCACATGCCCGGTGAGCGCGGCCAGGTGCCGGCGCAGTTCGTAGCCGTGCAGGGGCCGGTCGTGGAGGAACCCGAGGATCGCGAGCTTCAGCATGCGCCCACTCTCTCAGATCCCCGCCTGGATATATCGGTGTTGCTATACCTCGGTATCGAGGTATGGTCTCTCCGTCGCCCCGGGGAACCGCCCCGGGGTGTCCCCGGAAGGAGCACGACCGTGCGCGACGCCACCGTCACCCCGAACGGCGACCGGATCCGCTGGGTGGAGATCCCCGGCGCCGAGCCCGTCCGCCTCTACCTGCACGGCCTCGGCTCCAGCTCGCCCGTCTACTACGCCGCCGCCGCTGCCCACCCGCTGCTCACCGGGCACCGCGCGCTGCTGCTCGACCTGCTCGGCTTCGGCATCAGCGACCGCCCCACCGACTTCAGCTACACGCTGGAGGCGCACGCCGACGCCGTCGCCACGGCCCTGCGCGCGGCGGGCGTGGCCGGGGTCGAGGTGATCGCGCACAGCATGGGCGGCGCGGTCGCGGTGGTGCTCGCCGACCGGCACCCGGAGCTGGTCGCCGGGCTCGTCCTGGTCGACTCCAACCTCGACCCGATCGCCCCGGCCCGCCGGCCGGGCAGCAGCGGGCTCGCCAGCTTCACCGAGGAGGAGTTCCTGGCCGGCGGCCGGGACGAGGTGCGCGAGTGGGTCGGCCCGTTCTGGTGGGCCACCATGCGGCTGGCCGGCCCCGAGGCGCTGCACCGCAGCGCCGTCCACTCGACCGCCGCCACCGCCCCGACCGTGCGCGAGCGCCTGCTCGGCCTCGGTCAGCCGCGCACCTTCCTCTACCCTGAGGCCGACGGCGAGGTCCGCGGCGCCGACGGACTGCGGCGGGCCGGGGTGGTGGTGGCGGCGGTCCCGGACTGCGGGCACAACATCATGATCGACAACCCGGACGGCTTCGCGGCGGCCACCGCCGCCGCGCTCGCCCGGCGCGGGTGACCGTCCGGTCGCCGCGCGGTCCTGGTCGAGGAGGGGTTCGCAGTGGCGATCGAGGTCCCGTGGTTTCTGGCCGCCGCGCTGGCCGGCGGTATGGGGGAGGAGGACGGCGAGGCCTGGGTCGCCCGGCTGCCCGCGCTCGCGGCGGACGCGCTGGACCGTTGGTCGCTGAGCCTGGACGGACCGCTCGAACACGGACTGGTCGGCCTCGTCCTGCCGGTCCGGCGCGCCGACGGCACGCTCGCCGTGCTCAAACTCCAGCCCGTGGACGAGGAGACGGTCGGCGAACCGATCGCGCTGCGCGCCTGGAACGGCCGGGGCGCCGTCCGGCTCCTCGACCACGATCCGGCCACCGGCACGATGCTGCTCGAACGCCTCGACCCGGCCCGCTCCTTGGACGCCCTGCACGACGACCGGGTCGTCACCGAGGTCATCGCCGACCTGCTCGCCGAGCTGACGTCACATCAAGCACCCGCCGAGCTGCGGACCTTGGCCGAGGTCGCGGACGGGATGCTGGCGCAGGTCCCGGCGGCGATCGGCGCGCTGTCGGACGAGGCGGACCGCCGCCTGCTCGCCGACTGCGCGGCCGCCCTCCGCGAGGTCCGGCCCGAACCCGGCGACCGGCTGCTCCACTGGGACCTGCACGGCGGCAACGTCCTGGCCCCGGTCGACCCGGACGCCCGGGCGGCCTGGATCGCCATCGACCCCAAGCCGCTGGCGGGCGATCCGGCCTTCGAGCTGCTCCCGGTCCTGCGGAACCGCTGGACGAGCCTGGTCGGCACCGGCGACGTCCCGCGCGCGCTGCGCCACCGCTTCGACCTGATGACCGACCGGCTCGCCCTCGACCGCCCACGGGCCGTCCGCTGGACGCTCGCCCGCGTCCTGCAGAACGTCCTCTGGGACGTCGAGGACGGCGAGTCGGAGATCGACCCCTGCCAACGTGCCGTCGTCGAAGCGTTGTCGGGGCGGTAGGGCGGTAGGGCGGTAGGGCGGTCGGACCGCAGTCGTCGGGTGCCTCGGCGCGGTCCGGCGTCAGGCCGCCGCCGCGTGGCGCGGGACGAAGCGGACCCGGGTGCCCGGGGTCAGCAGCGCGGCGGGCTCGCGGGCGGTGTCCCAGAGGGTGAGGGTGGTGCGGCCGAGGAGCTGCCAGCCGCCGGGGGAGGCGTGGGGATAGACGCCGGTGTAGGGCCCGGCCAGGGCGACCGAGCCGGCCGGGACGGCGCTGCGCGGGGTGGCCCGGCGCGGCACCTCGTACCCGGCGGGCAGGCCGGTGAGGTAGCCGAAGCCGGGGGCGAACCCGCAGAACGCGACCACGTACTCGGGTGTGCTGTGGATCCGGACGGCGGCCTCGGGGGAGACGCCCCAGCGCCCGGCGATCTCGGCGAGGTCCGCGCCGTCGTAGACGGTGGGCACCTCGACCAGGGGGCCGGCCGCGAGGGCGGCCGCGCCCGGGCGGGCCGTGCGCAGCACTTCGGCGCACCCGCGCGGGTCGGTGACGCCGTCCAGCAGGACGGTGCGCGCGGCGGGCACGATCTCCTCGACCTCGGGCAGCGTGCCCTCGGCCTGCCGGTCGCGCAGCCAGCCGTACAGCGCGGTCACCTCGGCCGAGCCGGCCAGCTCCACCAGCAGCGCCCGCTCCCCGACCGGTCGGATCACCCGCGGACCCTCCGCGCCGCCGCCGTCCCCCGGGCCGTCCCCCGCGCCGCCCGTCACGCGAAGGCCTCCACCCGGACGCCCGCCGAGGCGAGCGCGCCGCGGACCCGCCAGGCGAGCTGGGCCGCGCCGGGGGTGTCCCCGTGGACGCAGAGCGAGCGGGCCTCGACGGTGATCGGTTCGCCGCCGATCGCCTCGACCACGCCGTCCCGGGCGATGCCGACCGCGCGGGTGATCACCGCCTCGGGGTCGTGCACGACGGCGTCCGGCTCGCGGCGCGGGACGAGGGTGCCGGTCCGGGTGTAGGCGCGGTCGGCGAAGGCCTCGGTGACGACCGGCAGGCCGACGTCCTCGGCGACCGTGAGCAGCCGGGAGCCGGGCAGTCCGAGGACGGGCAGCGGTCCGTCGCAGACCGCTCCGGCCCGCAGGATGCCGGCGACCACGGCCTCGGCCTGTTCGGCGTCGGCGACCACCCGGTTGTAGAGGGCGCCGTGCGGTTTGACGTACGAGACCCGGGAGCCGGCGGCCCGGGCGAAGACCTGGAGGGCGCCGATCTGGTACGCGATCTCGTCGGCGAGTTCCTCGGGCGGCACGTCCATCGCCCGCCGGCCGAAGCCGGCGAGGTCGCGGTAGGAGACCTGGGCGCCGATCCGGACGCCGCGTTCGGCGGCGAGGGCGCAGACCCGGCGCATGGTGGACGGGTCCCCGGCGTGGAAGCCGCAGGCGACGTTGGCGCTGGTGACGACGGAGAGCAGTGCCTCGTCGTCGGTCAGCGTCCAGCGTCCGAACCCCTCACCGAGGTCCGCATTGAGATCGATCACCGCATCGGCCACGCCCGTCCGCCTCCCAGCAGCTGTTGAGCCAGATGGTAGGGCCTGCGGACGGGCGCCCGGCGCGCCCGTCCGCCGGTTTCCGCTCCCGTCAGGCGCCCGCCGCGCCGGGGGCGCCCTCCAGGCGCTCGACCAGGGGCCGCAGCGCCCGCAGCACGATGAGCAGCGGGATCACGCCCACGATCCCGAACGACATGTCGATGAATCGCCAGTACACCGGGATGCCGCGGAGCGGTCCGCAGATCAGGGCGAGCGGGATGATCCCGGCGCAGGCGAGCACCGCCCAGCGGATCACCCAGACGTTGCGGACCGGGTCCTTGATCGGCCCCCAGAACGCGGCGGCGATCACCAGGTGGGCGAAGGCGAGCCAGTCGGTCCCGTAGGCGAGGAAGGGGTACCGGTCGTTGGTCTCGGCGATGCCGTCCCGGGTCCGCTCGATCCACTCCAGCAGGGCGGGGAAGCGGTCGGTGAGCGGTGCGCCGGGGCCGGTGGCGAGGTCGGCGAGCCAGCGGGTCTCGGTCTCCAGCGGGAAGGCGGTGAGTCCGCTCAGGACCAGGCAGACCACGAAGATCCAGAGCCATCGCCGCACCCGCCGCAGGACCTGGCGCTCGTCTTCGAACGCGCCCTCGGGCCTGCTCTCGGTGTTGCCGTTCACGTCGCACGTCCCCATGCCGAAGGGAGGCGGGACGGACCTGTCCCACCTGCACGGCAGTGACTCTAGACCGCTGAATTGAACGTGTTCAACACTGCCCCCGCGGCTGGAACGACGCGGGGCCCGGCATCCCCGTCGGGTGCCGGGCCCCGTCGGGGCGGTCATGGTCAGGGCGTGTAGGTGAACGCGGCCGGGGCGGCCGCCGAGCCGCCCGGGGTGACCAGGGTGACCGGGACGCTGCCCGAGCCGGCCGGCGCGGTCACCGTGCACGCGGTGTCGGTGCAGGTGCCGGTCGCCGGCGCGTTCCCGAACAGCGCGAAGCCGTTGGTCAGACCGGTGCCGGTCACCGTCACGGCGGTGCCGCCCGGGCCGGTGACCGGGGTGATCGCGGTGACGGCCGGCGCGGCCGGGGTGACCGGCGCCTGCAGGCCGCTGCCCAGCAGGTAGCGGGAGACGTTGTCGGACGGGTCGGCGTCGTTCCTGTTGGCCGCCGTGACGGTGATCACCCCGGACGGCCGGGTGCCGTGCGAGCTGACCTGGACCTTCATGAAGTCGCTGCGCCCCGGCGTCCGGGTGCCGGTGAACACGGCCTCCAGCCGGCGGCCGTCGGGGGAGACGGTCTGGGTGAAGGTGTAGTCGTACGGGGTGGAGTACATCTGCGCGCCGCTGGTGGTCAGGCCGGGCGGCAGGTCGACGGTCAGCCGGGTCACCCCGGTGACGTCGGCGATGCCGGTGGACTTCCAGGTCACGCTGAAGCTGGTGTTGTCCACGGGGAAGATCGGGTAGTTGCCGGCCTGGGTGACGCTGACGTTCGGGCCGGTCACCGCCGCGGTGACGGTCGCGCGGGCGGTCCCGGCGGCGGTCG
>NZ_JBFBDO010000126.1:0-21559 GCF_040683335.1 Kitasatospora sp. NPDC093806 | reverse complement strand
GGAAGTCGGACGGGCCGACTTCCCGCGCAGGCCGGTTGTGGGACACCGGCCCCTGTCGGTCGGGACGGTGGGACGGGGAGGGTGGGGCGGGAGTACGAACGATGAGGGTGGAGGGCGCGCGATGGGGAGCTACGTCAACGATCACGGTGGGGACGTCGACCCGCACGACCTGGACATGGTGGCCTTCCGGTCGGACCCGCGGCGGCGGGCGCGGGATGCGGTGCTCGCGGTCAACGCGGACATGCGGCGGAACTACGCCTCGCTCAAGGCCGAGCTGGTCGGCCACCTCGGACCGGTGATCGTCGTGCAGAACGACTCGCAGGGCGGGCGGTACACGCTGGTCGACGGCGGGGAGCGGGAGACGCTGCACCCGGTGGACGAGGTGTTCGAGCTGGCCAAGTCCATCGCGCACGTGCCGCTGGGCATGTACGCGATCCTCGCGCCGCACCTCGCGGGGCCGGAGGGGCTCGGCTGGGTGCGGCCGTTGCGGGAGTTCGGGGGGACGCTGGCCGTCGCGCGGCAGCAGTTGGCGGCGGCGGGGTTGCCGGGGGAGCTGGAGGCGTCGTCGCGGCGGATCCTGGACGCGGCGCTGCGGTTCATCGCGGTGTCCGTGGAGCGCGGGTCGTTCGGCGTGGAGTCGTTCACCGCGTTCACCGGCGGCGTGTACCGGGACATCCGCGGCAACATGTTCCACGCCGCCAAGGCGCAGATCGCCGGGGTGGAGGCGATCATGCGGCGCTGGCGGCGGCGGGTGGGGGAGGAGCGGTGGCCGCAGCTCTACGTGGTCGTGCTCTCGATCTGGACCACCTCGGTGCTCAACCAGAACACGATCATCATCAAGCGGTTCATGGACCCCGCCGCCGTCGCCACCCACCTCATCGACCTGCCGACCGCCGAGTTGCCCGCCGACCCCGTCGCCACGGCCCTCGACAACCTCGCCCGGATCGTGCAGGACAACGTCGCGGCGGAGCTGGTGTTCCCGGTCGACCAGGAGATCGCCGACGCCCTCAAGGGCCGGGAGGACCTGCTCTCCGACGCCATCCAGGAACAACTCGCCTGCCCCTACCAGGACAAGCGGACGGCGGTCAGGGAAGCCACGCGCGTGGACGCGTAGTGGCGGGTGTGACGGGCGGAAAAGCCGTGGAGCGGGAGGAGCCGGGCGGCCTACGCTGGCCCGCATGGCCCACGCGAAGACCTCCTACGTCTGCCTGCCCTGCCGGGCCTCCTACAAGCAGCCCTACGGGCGCGAGCGCGATCGGGTGTGCCCGCGCTGCACTGGCCCACTGATCCACGCGGGGTCGGCGTTCGCGGCGCCGCGCCGGCGGGACGACGCCGCCTGGCGCACGCTCACGCTGCTCCTGAACGCGGGCATCGGCTTCCACAAGAGCTGCTGCGGCGGCCCGGGCTACCGCCCCCGCACCCGCCACGCGGTGCGCGAGCGCAAGCTCTACGCCCAGCGCACCGGCGAGCCCCTGGCGCGGGCCCTCATCCGCTGCGACCTCCCGTGGGAACGAACGGTCGCTTGAGGCAGGGGAGTTGATCCACCGGCAGGGGACGTGGGGTACACGGTATGGTCCGGGGCCGCTCCCCGGCGCACCGGAAGTGGCCTGTTTCGGCGACTTCTTCGACACCTTGCCGGTGGATTGGTAGCCATCCCTGGCCTCGGCATCGCCTATAGTGCTGCCACGGCCGTGGCGACGGCCGCGGCTGCGCGTCGTGTCCCCGTGCCCACGATGCCCATGACGGCCTGAAGTTGAGTCATCGCGATCACCCTCGGTACACCGTGCCCACAAGCATGCGCCGAGGCGCGGGCGGCGCATGTGAGAGGGAAGCGCGATGCCCCGACACACCCACGGCGACGCCATTCCGCCGCACCTGAGGGCGGCAGCGATCCGCTGCGCCCTGGAGGTCGTCGGCGACCTGCAGGACGTGCTGCAGTATTCCGCCCCCGCGCTCGCGGACCACGGGTGGGCGCGTATGTGCATGTACCGCGCGAGCGACGCGATGGACGCGATCGGCCGCTTCGTCGGTGTGTTCGCGGCCCATCTGGTGCGCGGCGGTGAGAGCCGTGCGGCGATCCGGGGGCTGCTGCGTGCCGACCGCGAGTGTCTGCGGACCGCGAGGCCCGGTTGTCTCGGCGGCCGACGGTACCTGGAGCACGACCTCCACCGGATGCCGGAGTGGCTCACCGATAGGGTGTACTCCTCTCTCGCCTTCGTCATGCTGCGCCTGCCGGTCGTGCTGCGCCGTAGCCTGCGGTCCCGGGACACGCTCTGGTCGAGTAGGTGTCTTCTCCCGATGGTCGATTCCATGGACGAACTGGGCCGGCTCATTGGGCTGTTCGCGGCCGTTCACGGGGACGTGCTGGACGAGAGCACGCTGGCGCGGTATCAGCACCTGTTCCAGCAGCGGCCGCGGGTGAACATGCCGACCGATGACGACCACGACTACCTCAACGGATTGCTCGGACTGCCGGGAAGGGCAGAGGCGCTGGTTTGGTACCACGTCGGTCGGCGTACGGCGGATTGGCCCGAGGGCCCGCTCGGGCCGGATTCGTATGAGGAGAAGGTCTTCACCCTGCTGGCCATGCTGGAGGAGCAGTTCGATGGGCACCGGTGGGAGGGCCCGGACGGCACGCCGTTGCCGAGGGTTCGGAGCGCCGCTGCGGCTTGCCTCAACGGACTGGAGTTGGCGAAGGGGGAGGATGCCGACGACCCCGTGTACTGGCTGACGGGCGACGAGCGGATTTACGCGGAGGTCGTGGCCACGCTGCTCAGGGAGCGGTTGGCGGGTGGGCGCCCGGACTCGGCGGAGCGTGATCGAAGGTCCATGCTCGAGGTCCTCCACACCGCGCTCAACGGCGCCCCCGTCGGGAGCCAGCGATGAACGGGGCGGCCGTCGGTGTGCGGCTGCTGTGGCTGCTGGTGGCGGTGCTGTTCTCGGTCGTCATCGGGCTGCTGACCTTCATTCTCCGCATCCGTATCGGGTCGCGCGCGGCGGAGGCCGCGCTGCTGGCCGGGTCGGCCTTCGGAGGCAGCATGCTGGTCGCGCTCGGGCTGCTGGCGTTCGCGTTCGGCGGGTGAAAGGGCCGGGCGCTTCGGGTGGGGCGCCCGGCTTTCGGGGGTTCAGGGCGTCGGGTAGCCGATCTCGGCGATGTCGTCGGTGAGGCCGTCGAGGTCGAGGTCCGGGTTGAGGGCGGTGACGACGGCGGGGGTGAGGGGGCGGAGGGCCAGGACGTGGGCGATCGCGGAGAGGTCCAGGGGGTGCTCGGGCTCGTAGTATTCCTCGGCCCAGGTGCGGTAGGCGGCCGCGGTGCCGTCGGCCAGCAGGTCGAAGAGGTCCACCCCGCCCGTCGGGGCGGCGGACGGGGCCTGCCAGGCGGTAGCCCCGGGGGTGCGCCAGAAGCAGACGGTGGCGTCCGGCTTGCCGTCGGAGTCGCCGAAGGCGGGCTCCTCGACGAAGGGGCGGAAGGCCTCGGGGACCTCGGCGAGGAGGTGGGGCGCGGGGGGAGCGGTGTGGTCGAGTCCGCGCGCGTACACGCCGGCCGGGGAGAAGACCAGGAACCAGTCGTCGCCCTCGCCGTTGCGCATCGACGCCGTCTCCTCGCCCTCGCCCCACGTCGAGTCGTACGAGTAGTAGCGGTCGGCCCAGTCGGGGCTGAGGATCGCCTCCAGCATGGCCAGGCCCCGGCAGCGGTCGCGCAGGGTGGGGACGTCGGGCAGGCGGGTGAGGAGTCGGTGCAGGTCGGGCGTGCTGTGCATGGCGGTATTGAAGCAGAGTCGATCACCCCCCCCAGAGTCGACATAACGATTAGTGTATGTATGCTCGCCTGATGCACCATGACCTCGTCGACGGCGTCCCCGTCATCTGGACCGAGACGCCCGGCCCCCTCGAAGCCACCCTGATGTTCGGGTGCGGGCTCAAGGACGAGACCTTCCGCACCCTCGGGGTCACGCACCTGGTCGAGCACCTGGCGATGAGCACGCTGCCCCGGCTGCACTTCGACCACAACGCCTCGGTCAGCCTCTCGATCACCGACTTCACCTGCACCGGCCGCCCGGAACAGGTCGTCGACTTCCTCGCCCGCGTCTGCGCCGCCCTGACGGCGCTGCCCCTGGAGCGGATCGAGCAGGAGGCCGGAGTGCTGGCCGCCGAGGGCAGCGGCGTGGCCGACCCGGTCACCGCCGAACTGCTGTCGATCCGTTACGGCACCCAGGGCCTCGGCCTGGCCTCCTTCAACGGCCCCGGCGCCGACCGCATCCCGCTCGACGCCGTCCGCGAGACCGTGGCCCGCCACTTCCACGCCGGCAACGCCGTCCTCGCCCTCACCGGCCCGCCGCCGGAGGGCCTGCGCCTCCCGCTGCCGCCCGGCCCCCGCACCGCCCGCGCGCCGCACCCCGCCCCGCGCACCACCCGCTCGTCCTGGCACCGGGCCGACGTGCCCGGACCCGGCCTGCTGCTCTCCTGCAGCCTCGACGACCAGGCGATGCTGCTCGCCGCCCACGTGCTCAGCCAGCGCCTGACCGACACCGCCCGTCACCAGCTCGGCCTCAGCTACGACGTCGACGGCACCGCCGTTTTCGTCGGTCCCGGCCGTGGCGAGCGCAGCATCCAGCTCGACGTTCGCGAGGGCCAGGAGCAGCGGGTCGCCGAACTGCTCTGGCATGAGGCCGTCCGCCTCGCCACCGAGGAGCCCACCGAGGCCGAACTCGCCGATGAACGCGAGGCCGCCCGGGAGTTCCTGACCGATCCGCGCACCGCTGACCTGGAGGTCGCCGAACGCGCGGCCGACCTGCTGTTCGGCGAGACCCACCTGGACGGGGAGACCAAGCTCGCCCTGCAGGCCGAGGTGACCCCGGCTCAGGTGCGGGAGGCGTTCGCGGCGGCGATGGAGACGGCGCTGCTGCTGGTGCCGTGCGGGGTGGAGCGGCTGACCCTCGGTCGGCCCGACGGATCGGCGCTGCCCGCCGGTGGCTGCTCCGAGCGCACCGCGCTGCCGGTCGGGTCGCAGTACCGGCCGCCGCTGCTCGCCCGGGCACGGTCCGGTGCGGCGCGCAAGGTCCGGCTGGTGGTGAACGCCGACGGCGCGTGGTGGCAGGACGAGGAGGGTCTGATCCACGGCTTCCCGTTCACCGAGGTGGTCGGCGTCGAGGTCCAGGAGGGCGGCCGCATGCTCCAGGGCCTCGGCAACTGCTTCGTCCCGGTCGCCTCGGAACTGTTCGCCGGCCTCGGACGGGCCATCGCCACCATCGACGCCGCCGTCCCCGAGGCCCTGTGCTACCCGGCCTCGGCCCTGCGCGCCACGGGGTGACCTGAGACGCGTTCGGCCGCCGACCCGACGACCGGTCGGGAGATCGACGGGCGCGCGCGCCGCGTCAGGGTGTGCTGCTCAGGGCGTAGGTGCGGAAGGTGGCGAGGAGGGGGAGGACGTCGGTCTTGCTCGGCTCCTCGGTGACGGCGCGCATGGCGTCGATCACCGCGTGGGCGATCAGCTTGACCACGGCGAGGTCGTCGTCCGCCGTCTCGCCCCAGGCGCGCAGGGTGCGGGTCAGCAGGGCGCTCATCCGGGCGCCGATGTTGGAGCTCACCGCGTCGGTGAGTTCGGCGAGTTCCTCGTCGGTCATGCTCGACCGCAGGCCGAAGGCGAGCGCCATCAGCGTGTCCACGGCGTGCTCGCCGTAGGCCGCGACCAGGGCCGCGAGCGGTCGTTCGGACGGGCCCCGGGCGGCCAGCGCGGCCAGGGCCTCGTCGTCGTCCTTCCACGCCGCTTCGAGCGCGGCCAGGGCCCGCAGGGCCTCGTCCACCATCAGGCCATCCGTCATGCGGAGAACGGTATTGAGGCGTGGCGAGGCGCGCGCGGGTTCGGGTCGGGGTCTCACTCCTTCGAGCGAAAAGCACCGGGTTCCGGCTCGGGGAGGGCGGCCGCCCTCCCCGAGCCGGGAGATGACGAGGGGTCAGGCCGGGCCGTGCTCCCGGCCGAACGCGGTGGCGTCCCAGTCGCCGTGCAGCGCCGGGGCCAGGGCGGCGGCGGCCAGGGCGGGGAAGTCCGGTGCCAGAGCGGCCCGTTCGGGGAGCGCGCCGAGCAGCGGGGCGCCGGCCGCGCGGGGCAGGTCGGCCAGGTTGCAGCGGTCCGCGAGGCCCGGGGCGTCCGGCCAGGCGCCGACCACCACGCCGAGCAGCGGCAGGCCGCGCGCGGTGAGCGCCTCGGCCGTCAGGGCGGTGCTGTTGAGCGTGCCCAGGCCGGCCGTGGCGACCAGCAACACCTCCACCGGCAGGCCGAGTTCGCGCACCGCGAGGGCCTGGTCCGCCAGCGTCCGGCCCTGCTCGTCGTAGCGGACCAGCAGTCCGCCGGCGCCCTCGACCAGCACCAGGTCGTGCCGGTCGGCGAGGTCGGCCACCGCCTTGGCGACGTCCTCCGCCGCGAGCGGCGGCAGGCCGGACCGCCGGGCGGCCGTGTCGGGCGCCAACGGCTCGGGGTAGCGGGCGAGTTCGCGGAGCGTGAGGGACGGGCCGGTGCCGGCCAGCCGGCCGACCTCCTCGACGTCCCCCGGCTCGTCCGGCGCGAGGCCGGTCTGTCCGGGCTTGAGCACCGCGACCCGCAGCCCCGCGCGCAGCGCGGTCGCGGTCACGGCGGCCGTGGTCACGGTCTTGCCGACCTCGGTGCCGGTCCCGGTGACGAAGACGATCCGCGCGCTCATCGGGCCACCGCCGCGGTAGAGGCGGCCGTCGAGGCCACCGCCGCCGCCGTCACGGCCGCGGCGATCCGTGCCACGTCCTCGTCGCCGCTCACGAACGGCGGCATGGTGTAGATGAGGTCCCGGAACGGGCGCAGCCAGACGCCCTCGCGCGCGGCCGCCTCGGTGGCCGCGACCACGTCGACGGGGTGGTCCAACTGGACGACGCCGATCGCGCCGAGCACCCGGACGTCCTTGACGCCGGGGAGCACGGCCGTGTCCGCCAGCCCGGTCCGCAGTCCGGTCTCGATCCGCTTGACCTCGGTCTGCCAGTCCTGTCCGAGCAGCAGATCGATCGAGGCGTTGGCGACCGCGGCGGCCAGCGGATTGCCCATGAACGTCGGCCCGTGCGCGAGCACCGGCATCTCGCCCCGGCTGATGCCGTCGGCGATCTCGGCCGTGCACAGGGTGGCGGCCATGGTGAGGTAGCCGCCGGTCATCGCCTTGCCGAGGCACATCACGTCCGGCGAGACGCCGGCGTGGTCGGCGGCGAACAGCGCGCCGGTGCGGCCGAAGCCGGTGGCGATCTCGTCGAAGACCAGCAGCACCCCGTGCCGGTCGCACAGTTCGCGCAGCATCCGCAGGTATTCGGGGGAGTGGAACCGCATCCCGCCCGCGCCCTGCACCACCGGCTCGACGATCACCGCGGCCAGCTCGCCCGCATGACGCTCCATCAACTCCTCGAAGGAGTGCAGGTATTCGTCGTCGACGGGGGCGTCGAACCCGGCCGGCGGCTGCGCCGCGAACAGCTGGTCGGGCAGCACCCCGCCCCACAGGTGGTGCATGCCGCCCTGCGGGTCGCAGACCGACATCGGGTGGAAGGTGTCCCCGTGGTAGCCGCCGCGCCAGGTGAGCAGCCGGCGCTTCTCCGGCCGGCCGACGGACTGCCAGTACTGCAGGCACATCTTCATCGCGACCTCGACGGCCACCGAGCCCGAGTCGGCGAGGAAGACGTGCCGCAGCGGCTCCGGCGTGATGTCCACCAGGGTGGCGGCGAGCCGGACGGCGGGCTCGTGGGTGAGCCCGCCGAACATCACATGGCTCATCCGGCCCAGCTGCCCGCGCACCGCCTCGTCCAGCACCGGGTGCCCGTACCCGTGGATCGCCGCCCACCAGGACGACATGCCGTCGACGAGTTCGCGGTGCCCGCCCGCGACCGGTTCGGCCAGCCGGAGCCGGACGCCGGACGCGGACTCCACCACGTACGGGGTGACGGTGCCGGGCATCGGCCCGTACGGGTGCCAGACGTGCGCCCGGTCGAGCGCGAGCAGGGTGTCGGTGGACAGCTGGGCCATCAGGGGTCTTCCTGTGCGGTGCGGGGTTCTCAGGCGTTGGGCGCGAGCTCGGTGCCGGCGCCGCGACGGCGGACCCGGACCAGGTCGGTGCGCGCCTCGTCGGCCTCGTCGGTCTCGGCGGCGTCCGCGGTGACGGCCGGGGCCGCGCCGTGGCTGTGACCGCCGCACGGACCGCAACCACCGCCCGTCCCGCACCCGCTCGCCGCCTCGGCGGTACCCGTCCCGCAGCCGCCGACCGCGGCCGCCGCGATGTCCGCCCGGTGCCGGGGCAGGGTGCGCTCGCCCATGCCCTCCACCTCGAAGCCGGCGTCCCGGATCATGTCCAGGTCGGCCTGCCCGGCCTGCCCCTCGCTGGTCAGGTAGTCGCCCAGGAAGATGGAGTTGGCGACGTGCAGGCCCAGCGGCTGCATGCTGCGCAGGTGCACCTCGCGCCCGCCGGCGATCCGCACCTCGGTGTCCGGGTTGACGAACCGCACCATCGACAGGATCCGCAGGCAGCGCTGCGGGGTGAGGTTCCACTCCTTGGCCAACGGGGTGCCCTCGAACGGGATGAGGAAGTTGACCGGCACCGAGTCCGAGCCCAGCTCGCGCAGCGCGAAGACCACGTCGACCAGGTCCTCGTCGCTCTCGCCCATGCCCGCGATCAGGCCGGAACAGGCCGACAGGCCCGCGCCGTGCGCCTTCTCCACGGTGTCCACGCGGTCCGCGTAGGTGTGGGTGGTGGCGATGTCGCCGTAGGTGCCCTCGGAGGTGTTGAGGTTGTGGTTGTAGGCGTCGACGCCGGCCGCCTTCAGCCGCTCGGCCTGGTTGTCGGAGAGCAGGCCGAGGCAGGCGCAGATCTCCACCGCCGGGTCGGCGTCCTTGATCGCGGCGACGGTGTCGGTCACCCGGTCGATGTCGCGGTCCGTCGGGCCGCGGCCGCTGGCCACCAGGCAGACCCGCTTGGCGCCGCCGGACACGCCGGCCTTCGCCGCCTCGGCGGCCTGGTCGGGCTTGAGCCAGGTGTACTTCAGGATCTCGGCCTTCGAGCCCAGGCGCTGCGAGCAGTACGAGCAGTCCTCGGGGCAGAGCCCGCTCTTCAGGTTCACCAGGTAGTTGAGCTTGACCCGGCGGCCGAACCACCGCCGGCGCACCCGCCCGGCGGCCGCGACCACGTCGAGCAGCTCGTCGTCGGTGGTGGCGAGGACGGCGAGCGCCTCCTCGCGGGTGGGGGTCTCCCCACGCAGGCCCTTGGCGGTGAGGGTATCGAGCAGATCCATGGGCCTGATCCTGCCTGCTGCCCCGCGAGCGACGCCAGAGGAAACCCACCAGAAGATCCCCGGGAGGATGTGCGAGTTGTCACAGTGTCGCAGCTCACGGTAGTGGCGTCGGTCACGTCCGCGGGCCGGGTGGGACGGCCCCCGCTGGCGGACGGTCGCCGGACCGTCACCGGATGCCCGCCCCAGTGATCTCCACCACCCGTGACCTGCATACAATCTGCCCCATGACCACGCAGGGGGAGCGCGCCCCGACACCGGCACAGGCACCGGCGGAGCGGCCGGCCGAGTACCCGTCCGAACAGCCGTCCGGGGCGTACCGGCCCTACCGGGCCAGAAGAGTGACCACCCGCCGGGTCGTCGGCTGGGTCGCGGTCATCGGCGTGGTCGCCGCAGGCGGCTGGATCATCACCCGCCCGACGCCCGGCGACTACATACCCGGGCTGGGCCCCTCCAGCCGGGAGGCGTCCAAGACCCCGCCGGTCGTCGGTGACGCGCCGCGCGCCGTCGCCGACCCCGAGGCGCTCGACGTCGACCTCTACTTCCCGGCCCAGCGGATCGTCGAGTCCGGTGGCTACAAGGGCAAGCGCTCCGGCGTCCGCCGCGGTGACAACTGCACCGAGGTGCTCCAGGACCGCACCCTGGAACTGCTGCGCGAGGCCGGCTGCAAGGGCTACCTCGCGGTCAGCTTCGCCGCCCAGGAGAAGCCGGTGCTAAGCAGCGTCACCCTGCTGCGCTTCGCCGACGCGCCGTCCGCCGCCCGCGCCGCCGAGTCGCTGCGCGGCAAGCCCGGCTCGGTGGCCTTCATCCTCCCGGACGCCAACACCGCCCCCGCCCTGCCGGCCGGCGCGGCCAAGCCCGGCACCGAGCCGCGGGTCGAACTCGTCGGCCACTACGTGACGGTCACCAGCTCGCGGCCCGCCGACGCGCACACCGCCGGCACCCCCGGCGCCACCCCCAGCGGGGCCGGCCCCTCGGTCAGCCCGCTGCCGGTGCCCTCGGTCAGCGCGAGCCCGGCCAACCTCGACCAGCTGCTCGACGAGGCCACCCGGGCCGTCTCCTACACCGCCGGCGCGCCGTTCGTCTGGATGTAGTACCGACAACCGCAAGGAAGAGGGGCGGGCCGCTCACCGCGGCCCGCCCCTTCCTTGTACTACGGCCCGTCAGCCGTCCAGCCGGTCCACGGCGGTGACCCGCACCACCGCGCGGCCCTCCTCGTCCGAGCCGTACAGGTCGACCTCGGCGCTGATCCCCCAGTCGTGGTCGCCCTCCGGGTCGTCGAAGATCTGCCGGACCCGCCAGGCGGAGTCCTCCTCCTCGATGATCAGCATCTTCGGGCCGCGCGCGTTCGGACCGGTGCCCAGGTCGTCGTACTCGTCCCAGTACCCGTCCATGGCGTCCGCCCAGCGGTCCGCGTCCCAGCCGTACTCGCCGTCCAGCTCGCCGAGCGCGCCCCAGTGCTCCAGCGCGCACAGCTCCACCCGGCGGAACATCTCGTTGCGCACCAGCACCCGGAACGCCCGCGCGTTGGCCGTCACCGGCGCCGGCTTGTCGTCCAGCGCCACCTCCGCCGCCTGCGGCTCGGTCGGGTTGGCCAGCTGCTCCCACTCGTCCAGCAGGCTGGAGTCGACCTGGCGGACCAGCTCGCCCAGCCAGGCGATGACGTCCTTCAGGTCGTCGGTCTTCACGTCCTCGGGGACGGTCTGCTCCAGCGCCTTGTACGCGCTCGCCAGGTAGCGCAGCACGATGCCCTCGGTGCGGGCCAGCTCGTAGAAGCCGACGTAGTCCGAGAAGGTCATCGCCCGCTCGTACAGGTCCCGCACCACCGACTTCGGCCGGAGCTCGTGGTCGCCGATCCACGGGTGCGCCCGCCGGTACACCTCGTAGGCGTGGGTGAGCAGCTCCTCCAGCGGCTTCGGGTAGGTGATCTCCTGGAGCCGCTCCATCCGCTCCTCGTACTCGATGCCGTCGCGCTTCATCTCGCCGACGGCCTCGCCGCGCGCCTTGTTCTGCTGGGCGGCGAGGATCTGGCGCGGGTCGTCGAGGGTCGCCTCGACGACGGACACCACGTCCATCGCGTACGAGGGCGAGGTCGGGTCGAGCAGCTCGAACGAGGCCAGCGCGAAGGTGGACAGCGGCTGGTTGAGCGCGAAGTTCTCCTGGAGGTCCAGGGTGAGGCGGACGATCCGGCCCTCCGCGTCCGGCTCCGGCAGCCGCTCCACCACGCCGCCCTCCAGCAGCGAGCGGTAGATGGCGATCGTGGTGCGGATGTGCCGGCGCTGCGCCGCCCGGTCCTCGTGGTTGTCGGTGAGCAGCTTGCGCATCGCCTCGAAGGCGTTGCCCGGGCGGCCGATCACCGACAGCAGCATCGCGTGGCTGACCTTGAACCGGGACACCAGCGGCTCCGGGTCGGCACCGATCAGCTTCTGGAAGGTCTCCTCGGACCAGCCGACGAAGCCCTCCGGCGCCTTCTTGCGGACGATCTTGCGCTTCTTCTTCGGGTCGTCACCGGCCTTGGCGACGGCCTTCTCGTTCTCGATGACGTGCTCGGGCGCCTGCGCCACCACCTGGCCGACGGTGTCGAAGCCGGCCCGCCCGGCCCGGCCGGCGATCTGGTGGAACTCCCGGGCCCGCAGCATCCGCACCCGCTGCCCGTCGTACTTGGAGAGCGCCGTGAACAGCACCGTGCGGATCGGCACGTTGACGCCCACGCCCAGCGTGTCCGTCCCGCAGATCACCTTCAGCAGGCCCGCCTGGGCGAGCCGCTCCACCAGCCGGCGGTACTTCGGCAGCATGCCCGCGTGGTGCACACCGATCCCGTGCCGGACGAAACGCGACAGGTTGCGGCCGAACTTGGTGGTGAAGCGGAAGTTGCCGATCAGCTCGGCGATGGCGTCCTTCTCCGCCTTCGAGCACATGTTGATGCTCATCAGCGACTGCGCCCGGTCCACCGCCTCCTTCTGCGTGAAGTGCACGACGTAGACCGGCGCCTGGCCGGTCTGCAGCAGCTCCTCCAGCGTGTCGTGCATGGTGGTGCGGCGGTACTCGTAGAACAGCGGCACCGGCCGGGTCGCGTTGCGCACCACGGTGGTCGGCCGGCCGGTGCGGCGGGTGAGGTCCTCCTCGAAGCGGCGGACGTCGCCGAGCGTCGCCGACATCAGCAGGAACTGCACCTGGGGCAGCTCCAGCAGCGGGATCTGCCAGGCCCAGCCGCGGTCCGGCTCGGCGTAGAAGTGGAACTCGTCCATGACCACCTGGCCGATGTCGGCCCGGGCACCGTCGCGCAGCGCGATCTGCGCCAGCACCTCGGCGGTGCAGCAGATGATCGGCGCGGTCGGGTTCACCGAGGCGTCGCCGGTCATCATGCCGACCTGCTCGGTGCCGAAGATCTTGCAGAGGTCGAAGAACTTCTCCGACACCAGCGCCTTGATCGGCGCCGTGTAGAAGGTCCGCTGCCCCTCCGCCAGCGCGGCGAAGTGCGCGCCCGCCGCCACCAGGCTCTTCCCCGAGCCGGTGGGCGTCGCCAGGATGACGTTGTTCCCGGACACCAGCTCGATCAGCGCCTCCTCCTGCGCCGGGTACAGCGAGATCCCGCGCTCCTCCGTCCAGGCGGCGAACGTCTCGTACAGCGCGTCGGGCGTGGCGGGCTTCGGCATCAGATCAAGGAGGGTCACCGGGCTATCTTGCCTGCTCGCCGCCGCCCCCGGCAAAGCCCGGCGTCGCCCGCGGTCACTTCGCGGGGACGGTGGGCGGTGCGGCCACCAGGGCCGCACCGGGGCAGCCCTCCCGGCCGGCGGCGGTCACCGCGACGAGCCAGGCCAGCCGGACGTGGGCTTCCCGGACGGCGGTGCCCCGGTCGTCGCCGGTGACCGGGCCGCCGCTGACCAGGACCTGCCGGAACGGCTGACCGCCGGTGCCGCCCGGATCGCCGGCGGAACAGCGGTAGACCAGGCTGACATTGGCGTCGGAGGTGATCACCCCCGCCGCCCCGGCGCCGAGCTGCAGCGGCCGGGGGTGTCCCGCGAGGTCCGGCGTCTCGGCCTGGTGCTGCAAGTAGCCGTAGCCGCCCTCGTCGGTCTGCCGGACGGTGACGCTCACCAGCGGCCGGCCCTTGGCGTCGTTCCAGTAGACGACGCAGCGGCCCGCCGGCTTGCCGGAGAGGTCCCCGGACTGGTCGACGTGCGCGGTGCCGTCGTCCCCGGCGAGCGGCTCCAGGTCGGCCGCGGTCACCGTGGACCAGCAGGCCGCTGCCGGCAGCTCGACGGACTGCCACGGCTTCCAGACCCAGGCGGAGACGGCGGCGGCCAGGGCCAGCGGCAGACCGACGGCCGCCAGCAGCCGCCGCCTGCGGGCACGCCGCTCGGCGACCTCGTGCAGCGCCCGTTCGAAGACGCCGGGGGGTTCGGTCGGGGTGTCGGCCACGGCTACTTCTTCTCCTCCTTCTTGGGGAAGTGGGTGTCGTAGGAGGCCTTGCCGCTGCTGTAGCCGTTGTTCTCCTCGTTGGCGGCCCGGCGGGCGACGTCGTTGACGTAGTTCGGATCGACACCCGCGTTGCGGCCGGCGTCGCGGACCGCGTCGACGATCGCCTGCTGCGACTTGGCCTCGGCGTTCTGCAGCGTGCTGCCGGCCTTGTCGATCGCCTCGTTCCGGGTGTCCACCTTGTAGCTCTCGGCGACGCTGTCCATGATGTGGTTGACCACCGCGTCGACGCCCTCGCCGGCCAGGGGCGCCCGTTCCTTCAGCATGTCGCCGGCGAACCCCCAGACCTGACCGGCGAGTTCGCGCTTGGTGTCGATCGCGGCGTTGTACTCGGCGTCGCTGGTGGTCTGCTTGGTGTAGACCTCTTCGATCATGGCGCTGGTGATCAGACCGTTGACCTGGCCGGCCGGGCGGGCGACGTTCTCGACCGCCAGGGCGATGTCCTTGTGCAGCTCGGGGTGGGCCAGCACGTCCTGGATCTGGGCCGTGGTGTACGCCTGCTGGCCGGCGGCGATGGCGGCGTAGGCGTCCGGGTCGTGGCCGAGCGTGCCGACCAGCCGGGCCACCGCCGTCTGGTCGAAGAGGTGCGTCGGGGCCCCGGCGCCTTCGAGGGCGTTCTGGACGTCGCCGATGTAGTTGGCGGTCATGTTGCCGAGGCTGCCGTTGAGGTCGGCGAACGGCGCGTGCTCGCCGCGCAGCAGGTCCGGGCCCTCGCCGGTGCCGAACTTGTGGACGACCTCCTTCATGATCTCTTCCATCGCCGCCGTGTGCGGCGGGAACTTCCCCTGCTCGTCGTCGTACGCCTTGCCCGTGGTGGCCGCCTCCAGGGCGTGGCCGAGGGCGGTGACGTCGAACGGGTCGGCGGTGCCCGGGTTGGGGCGGGGCGGGTACTGCTGGTCGAGCAGCAGTGAGCGCTCGCCCTTGTCGGTGAACATCTCGAAGTAGGTGTTCTTGCCGCCCGTGCTCTTCACGGTGCCGTCCGGGTTGTACGTGGTCGGCGCGTCGTGGAAGAACTTGGTGGCCGCTTCCGGGCTGTGGCCGAGCGCCTCCAGCACGGCGGACATCGGGTTGATGCCCCGGATGTTGCCGTCCTTGTCGGGCACCCCGACGAACCTGAGCTCGGTGAACGGGTAGGTCGCCTTGCCGGCCGCGTCCCAGCGCATCGGGTTCTCGTTGGTGAGCTGGGTGACGTGCTCGGCGACCGGGTTGAGGAAGTGCGGGTCGTACTTCCCGCTGCGCAGGATGTTGCCGAGGATCTGGTAGCCGTACGGGCTGTGCGCCGGGTCGGCGCCCGCCGGGACGGGGATCTGGGTGGCGCCGGCCTTGCGCAGGCGGGCCTCCCAGTCGTCGGAGACGTGCGGCTGCTGCTTGCTGTCGGTGGCGGTGGCCAGGGTGAGGCCGAGGCCGTCCTGGATGTGCTTGACCGCCTCCGCGCGGGCGGGGCTGCCGCCGAAGTCGGCGCTCTGGGCGAGGGCGCCGTAGGAGGCGAGGAAGGTCTGCGGGTCCTGCTTGCCGTAGAAGGCGGAGGCGAACCGCGGGTCGGCGCCGTGGTGTTCGAGCAGCGACCGGAGGTGGGCGAGTTCGGCGTCGGTGGCCTTGCCCCCGGCGCGGACGATCCGGGCCGCGTCGGCGGCGTCGGCCTCGGCGATGCCGCCGACCGCGAGGGGGTTGAACTCGGTGGTGTCGTTGCCGGTGTCCAGGGCGAGCGCGCTCGCCGCGCCGGTGTCGGCCTCGGTGGCGCGGTCGAGCGCGGCGGCGATGTCCTTGGCGACGGCGGAGGCGTTGGCCTGGTTGGTCCTGGCGTAGTCGGGGTCGTTGCGGTCGGCCTGGTTGGTGGCCGGCGGCCAGTGGACGCTGCCGTCGGCGGCGACGGTGAGGCCCTGGTCGGCGGCGGTGCGCAGCGCCGTCTCCAGGTCCTTCTTGGCGGCCGCGAACTCGTCGTGCGCGTCGCGCAGGGCGCGGGCGATCGCCGAGCCCTCCTCGAAGGCGTTGTGGATGTTGTCCCGGGTCTTGGTGAGCGCGGTGGCGGCGGTCCCGGCGGTGTCGCCGTGCCAGCCGGAGTGCTGGACGGCGCCGATGACGTCGTTCTGCATCCGGGTGGTGAGGTCCCACTTGCGGAGCATCTGCTCGAAGTCGCCGGCGGCGGCCGCGAGGGCGGTGAGGTCGACGTGCTGGAGCTGGCTGAAGGTGACCATGGTCGGCGGCGTTCCCCTGCTACTGCTGCGGCGCGAACTGGGCGTGGATGGCGGCCTCGGTCTGCGCGTAGTTCCGGGCGGTGGTGTCGAGGTTGCCGGCCAGCTGGCCGATCTCCAGGGCCAGGTTGTTCGCCTGGTCCGACCAGATGCTCCAGGCGATGGTCAGCCGGCCGCCGGTCTCCCACCCGCTGAGCGAGGCGGCCGCGGCGGCCACGTGCTGCGCGGGCTGGGTGAGCTCGGTCTTGACGGCGCCCTGGAGCGCGTGCGCGTTCTGCGCGGCCTTCTGCAGCAGCGGCGGGTCCGCCTTCAGGGTCTGCCCGCCGGCCAGCGACACCGGCGCCGCGTTCGCGCCCGCCAGGTCCGGGAACTGCTGCTTCGCCTCCGCGGTCAGGTTGCCCGAGCCGTCGAACAGCCACGGGTTCATCCGCCGCTCGAATTCCAGGTCCGCCATTTGTGTATCCCCCCATGTCCGGAACGGTGGCGAGGCTAATCGGGATCGAACAACAGACGGAAATCCATGACCGAATCTTTGGATTCTTTGCCGTTCCATGGGAATGGAAATGAAGCGGAAGCATTGCCGAGGTTGAATTCGGGTGAACGGGATGTGCGCGCCGCCGCCATGACTGTGCCCAGCCGCACATTGCCCACCCCGCGCCCGCCGTGCCAGAGTGCCGACCATGGTCAACCGCACCGCGTCCGCCCCGCCCGCCCCCGGCGCCGTCTTCGACTGGCTCGACGAGACCGCCGAGCAACGGGCCCGGGCCGGACTCACCCGGACGCTGCGCAGCAGGCCCGCCGACGACCCGGTGCTCGACCTCGCGGGCAACGACTACCTCGGGCTCACCCGGCACCCCGCCGTCACCCGGGCCGCCGCCGACGCCGCACTGCGCTGGGGCGGCGGGGCGACCGGCTCCCGGCTGGTCACCGGCACCACCGCGCTGCACACCGAACTGGAGGAGGAGCTGGCCGCGTTCTGCGGAGCGGAGGCGGCCCTGGTGTTCTCCTCCGGCTACACCGCCAACCTGGCCGCGCTCACCGCGCTCACCGACCCCGACACCCTGATCGTCTCCGACGCGTACAACCACGCCTCGCTGATCGACGGCTGCCGGCTCGCCCGCGCCGAGGTCCATCGCGCCCCGCACAGCGACCCGGCCGCCGTCGCCGATGTCCTCGCCGAGCGCGCGCGGCCGCGGGCCCTGGTGGTCACGGACTCCGTCTTCTCGGTCGACGGCAACGCCGCCCCGCTCGCCGAACTCGCCGTCGCCACCCGCCGGTTCGGTGCCGCGCTGCTGGTCGACGACGCGCACGGGCTGGGCGTCCTCGGCCCCGGCGGCGCGGGCGCCCCGGCCGCCGCCGGGCTCGCCGGAGCCCCCGACCTGGTCACCACCGTGACCCTCTCCAAGTCGCTCGGCTCCCAGGGCGGCGCCGTCCTCGGCCCCCGCCGGGTGATCCGCCACCTCACCGAGACCGCCCGCACCTTCATCTTCGACACCGGCCTCGCCCCGGCCGCCGCGGGCGCCGCCCTCGGCGCCCTGCGGCTGCTGCGCGCCGAACCCCACCGCGCCGAGCGCGCCCGCGAGGTCGCCCGCACGCTGTCCGCCCGCCTCGGCGCGGCCGGTTTGCACGCCTCCGCCCCGGACGCGGCCGTCGTCTCCGTCCGCGCCCCCGGACCGGAGGCCGCCGTCGCCTGGGCCGCCGACTGCCGGCGCGCCGGGCTCGCCGTCGGCTGCTTCCGCCCGCCGTCCGTGCCGGACGGCATCTCCCGCCTGCGGCTCACCGCGCGCGGCGACCTGACGGACGAGCAGATCACCGAGGCGGTCCGGATCATCGCCTCCCTCGCCCCGGCCGGCGCACACCTCGCGGGGTGAGCCGGAGGCCGGGCCGCCACGGGGGAGAAGGCGGCCCGGGCCTTGTGCGGTGACGCGGTGGCGCGGCCCTCGCGGAGTGACGCGGCGGCCCGGCTGTCACGGGGCGAGGCTGCCCGGGCGGCCCGGCGGATCGGCTGCGGGCTCAGGTGGCTGCGGGCCCGGGCCGGCGGTGGGTCAGTCGAGGGCCCGCGTGTTCACCGCGGGACGCGCGTCGCCCGCCGCGACGCCGCCGTCCGTGCTCAGGCCCGCTGCCGTGTCCGCCCGCAGGTCCGCGCCGCCCTTCGCGTCCAGGCTCGCGAGCAGGCGTAGCCCGTCCTCGGCCGGGCTGCCGGGGGCCGCGGACAGCACCAGCAGCTCCATGCCCGAGGCGTCCGGCAGCGCGAAGTTCTCCTGGTGCAGTTCCAGCAGCCCGACCAGCGGGTGCCGGTACGCCTTGCGCCCATGGGTGCGGGCGCGCACGTCCGCGCGGGCCCAGAGGCGGCGGAAGCGCTCGCTGCCCATCGCCAGTTCGCCGATGAGCGAGGCCAGCCGGGGGTCGTCGGGGTACTTGCCGGCGGCGAGTCGCAGGTGTCCGACCACGTCCAGGGTGCAGGCGTCCCGGCCTTCGTAGAGGCCCCCTTCGTCCTCCTCCAGGAAGATGTGCCGGGCGATGTTCAGGCCGGGCATCCGGCGGCCGAAGAGCAGCTCGGCGAGGCGGTTCCCGGCGAGCGCGTCCAGCCGGTGGTCCATGATCATCGCCGGTGCGTGGGTGACCAGGTCGAGGACGCGCAGCAGCTCCGGCCGCACCCGCCCGCCCGGCGCCTTCGCGGGGCGGCGGCGCTGCCGGGCGAGCCGGTAGAGGTGCCCGCGCTCGGTCTCGTCCAGGCCGAGGACGCGGGCGAGCGCGTCGAGGACCTGCTCGGAGGGCTGGGTCGCGCGGCCCTGCTCCAGGCGCACGTAGTAGTCGACGCTGACGCCGGACAGGTGCGCCACCTCCTCGCGCCGCAGCCCCTCGACCCGGCGGCGGCTGTCGGTGGCGATGCCGGCGGCCGCCGGGTCGACCCGGGAGCGCCGGGTCCGCAGGAAGCCCGCAAGATCGTCCATGGCTCCCAGTATGGCCTCGGTGATGCCCCGTCAGGCCCCGCGAGGGTGGCCCTGCGGGTACCAGGAAGTCCGGTCCGACGGAATCGGCGCCCCTGAACACCGGGCGCCGCGGCGGCCAGGATCGAGGCAATCGAGGCATCCGGACCCAAGGAGTCGAGTTCCCCATGAAGACGCTGATCGTCTACGCCCACCCCGAGCCCGAGTCGCTCAACGGCTCGCTGAAGGACCTCGCGGTGTCCACCCTGGAGGCCGCCGGGCACGAGGTGCGGGTGAGCGACCTGTACGCGATGAACTGGAAGGCGGTGGTCGACGCCGCGGACTTCGGCCCCGACGCGTCGAGCCCGCTGAAGGTCCCGCAGGACTCGGGCCGGGCCTTCGAGGCCGGGACGCTCACCGCGGACGTCCGCGCCGAGCAGGAGAAGCTGCTGTGGGCGGACACGATCGTCTTCCAGTTCCCGCTGTGGTGGTACACCATGCCCGCGATCCTCAAGGGCTGGGTGGACCGGGTGTTCACCTACCGCTTCGCGTACGGCGTCGGCGAGCACAGCGACACCAAGTACGGCGAGCGCTTCGGCGAGGGCACCCTCGCGGGCCGGCGGGCGCTGCTGGCGGTGACCGTCGGCGGCCCGGAGTCGCAGTACTCCGCCCGCGGGATCAACGGCCCGATCGACGACCTGCTGTTCCCGATCCAGCACGGCATCCTCTACTACCCGGGCATGGAGGTGCTGCCGCCGTTCGTGCTGTACGGCGCGGACCGGCTGACCGGCGAGGACTACCAGGACGCCGCCAAGGCGTGGGAGCAGCGCCTGCTCACCCTGGAGTCGACCGAGCCGATCGCGTTCCGGCGGCAGAACTTCGGCGACTACGAGCTCCCCTCGCTGCGCCTGAAGGAGGGCCTGGAGCCCGCCGGCCGCTCGGGCTTCGGCCTGCACGTGCGCGGTTAGGGCCTGCTGAACCACCCGGCCCGCCCGTGCGTCCCAGCCGTCGGGGAGCAAGGGGTTCCGACACAGGGGGTGGATATGGATCCGGACATCCGGCTCGCGTTGGGCAAGGCGATGGTCCCGGTCATGGCGGTGCTGGTGCTGCTCGGCCTCGGCGGCTGGGGCGTGGCGGTCGCGGCCGAGGGCCTCGCCTACGGCGCCGGGCTCAGCGGGACGCGGGGCGCGCTGGTCGCCGAACGCTGTCAGCGCGTCGACCGGTCCGAGGCGGTCCCGCGGGTGACCGGCGACTGCCGGGGCACCTTCTTCCCCGACGGCGGCGGGCCCGCGGACGAACGGGCCCGGACGCCGGACGACGAGGCGGTCGACCTCCACCGGCGGGTCCCGGTCGCCTGCGCGGCCGACGGTGTCTGCCGGCCCACCGGCGCCTTCCCCGTCCTGCACTGGGTGAGTGTCCTGCTGCTCGCGCTCACCGCCTTCCCGGTCGCCGGCTTCGTCGCCGTGCAGGGGCTGCTGGTCACCCGGGACTGGTCGCAGCGGTGGCGGATCGGTCTCGGGGTAGCCGCCGCCGTCCTGCTGCTCGGCGCCTTCGCCACCTTCGCCGGTGCCATGGCGGCCAAGTAGGCCGCCATGGCACCCCGCGTCAGAGACCGGCCAGCTCGCGGAGGAAGGACGTCCCGGCGTCCGTCCGGCCCGCCGCGAGGCGGGGGGCGGCGATGAGGACGGCGGTGGCGCGGCACCAGGCGTGGAGGCGGGTGGCGTCCGCGCCGGGGACCAGGGCGGTCAGTCCGGCGATCCGGGTGGTCAGGGCGGCGGGGTCGGTGACGCCGTCCAGGACCCAGTCCACCAGGTCGAAGTCGGAGTCGCCGAGGCAGGCGCGCGGGTCGATCGCGACCGGGCCGGCCGGGCCGAGCAGGACGTTCGCGGGGTGCAGGTCGCCGTGTACCAGCGCCACCGGGCCGCCGGGGGCGGTCAGCTCCCGGGCCAGTGCGCGCGCGGCGGCGGTCGACACCCCGGGGGCCCGGCGTTCGGTCAGGTCGAACAGGAAGTCCAGCCGCTCCGCCAGCGGCGGCAGCGCCACCCCGGCGGAGGGCGCCGACCGCAGGGCGGTCAGCATCCCGGCCACCTCGGCGGGCCGCCAGCCGTGCTCGCGCAGGGTGGTGCCCGGCGCGACGTCCGCGAGCAGCAGCGCGCCGGTCGCCGGGTCGTGCTCCAGCAGCCGCACCACCGACGGTGACCCGCGCCCCGCGGTCAGCGCGGCTGCCTCCTGCTCGGCGACCCGCCCGTCCGGCGTCAGCTTCAGCCAGACGGTTGCCCCGTCCGTGCCCTCAGCCCCGTCCGCGCGCCGCTCGCAGCGGAACACCCGCGCCGTCCCGCCGCCGCCGGCCGCCCGCACCGACAGGCCCCAGCGCGCGGACAGCGCGGCCACCAGCTCGGGCAGCGCCGCGCACCAGGCCTCGGCCCCGGGCCCGAACCGGACCGTCAGCCGCGCCCGCACCTCCGCCGGGACGACCGCGAGCCCGCTCACGGCCGGCCCAGCACCAGCAGCGTCTCCGCGCCGACCGGCCGGTAGCCGGCGGCCTGGAAGGCCCGGACGCTGGTCGCGTTCCCGGGCGCCTGCTGGGACCAGATCCGCTCGCCCGTCGGCAGCAGGTGCCGGGCGGCCAGGGCCAGGGCCCGCCCGAGGCCCCGGCCGCGCGCGGCCGGCTTC
>NZ_JBFBDO010000125.1:0-21590 GCF_040683335.1 Kitasatospora sp. NPDC093806 | reverse complement strand
CGGCCAGCCGCTCGCGCAGCCGGGCGGCCAGCGCCGGGGTCCGCCGGGCGATCGCGGCCGGTCCCACCTCCAGCGCGTAGCGGACGGCGGCCGCGCAGCCGAGCACGGTCGCGTACGGGAACTCCCACTCCTCGAACCGGGCCGCCGTCTCGACCGGCCGGTACTCGCCCGGGGCCGTCCAGCGCGCGCCGTACATGTCGATGAACAGCGGCTCCGCCCCCGAGTGGAGCACCCGCTCGGAGACGTACAGGAAGCCCGAACCGCGCGGCCCGCGCAGGAACTTGCGGCAGGTCGCGGTGAGCAGGTCGGCGCCGATCTCCTCGACGTCGATCTCGTACTGGCCGACCGACTGGCAGGCGTCGACCAGGTAGAGCAGGTCCAGCTCCCGGCAGTGCCGCCCGATCTCGGCGACCGGCTGGACCAGCCCGGAGTTGGTCGGGACGTGCGTGGCGGCGACCAGCCGGGGTCGCCTGGCGCGCATCAGCGCGGCCATCGCCTCGACGTCGACGCCGCTGCCGTCCGGGTGGTCCGGGGCGTGCACGATCTCGACGCCGAAGCGGCGGCGCAGGGAGAGGAAGGCGATCTGGTTGGAGATGAAGTCGTTGCGCGTCGTGAGGACGACGTCGCCGGGCCGGAAGTCGATCGCGGAGAGCGCCTTGGAGTAGGCGTGGGTGGCGCTGCCGGCGAAGGCGATCGTGCCCGGGGCGGCGTTGAGCAGATCGGCCACCGCGGCGTGGAAGTCGGCGACCTCGGCGGCGCGGGCGGCGGAGGCCTCGTAGCCGCCGATGGTGGCCTCCAGTTGGAGGTGGTCGACCTGTGCCTGCAGCACCGGACGGGCCATCAGTCCGCAGCCGGCGTTGTTGAAGTGGATCACGGACTCGCAGCCGGGGGTGTCGGCCCGCAACGCGGCGATGTCCAGGGTCTCGCCGAGGGGGAGCCCCTCGGAGCCTCCTCGGGCGGACGGGGTCGGGGCGACCGAGAGCGGTTCCGGGCCGGTGGCGAAAGCGCTATTGTGATTCCTCATGTCTGACGGTAGCAGTACCGAGGTGTTGGTGGCGATGCTCCGGCGCGAGATCGCCGGGCGCGCCCCCGGCGAACGGCTGCCCAGCAGCCGGGACTTGATCGCCCGTCATGGCGTCGGCCCGGTCACGGTGTCCCGTGCGATCGCCCAACTCGCCGCCGAGGGAGCCGTGGTGACCCGCCCCGGCAGCGGCACCTTCGTCGCCGTCCGCCGGGCCCGCCCGGACGACCGGGCCGCCGACACCTCCTGGCAGACCGTCGCCCTGGCCGGCCGCCCGCACGTGCCCGACACCGACCCGACCGGCGGTGCCGGCCCCGGCGACGCGTCCGGCCAAGGCGGCGACGCCGCGGACGCGGTGGGCGCGCTCCCCGACGGGACGATCAGCCTGGCCGGCGGCTACCTGCACGAGAACCTCCAGCCCACCCGCGCCCTCGGCGCCGCCCTGGCCCGGGCCGCCCGCCGCCCCGACGCCTGGCGCCGGGCCCCCGCCGTCGGGCTCGCGCCGCTGCGGGCGGTCCTGGCCCGGCAGGCCGGCCCCGGGGTCAGCCCCGAGGACGTCCTGGTCACCGGCGGCGGCCAGGGCGCGCTCTCCATGCTGTTCCGGGCGATCTCCGCCGCCGGCAGCCCCGTCCTGGTCGAGTCGCCGACCTACCCCGGCGCGCTCGCCGCCGCCCGCGCGGCCGGGCTGCGCCCCGTCCCGGTCCCGGCCGACGAGGACGGGATCCGCCCCGACCTGCTCGCCGACGCCTTCGCCATGACGGGCGCCCGGCTGCTCTACTGCCAGCCGACCTTCCACAACCCCACCGGCGCCGTGCTCGCCCCCGAGCGCCGCCGGCAGGTCGTCGACGTCGCCCGGGCCGCCGGGGCCTTTGTCGTCGAGGACGACTTCGCCCGCCACCTCGGCCACGGCCGCCCGGTCCCGGCGCCGCTGGTCGCCGACGACCGGGACGGCACCATCGTGCACGTCACCTCGCTGACCAAGCCCGCCTCGCCGAGCCTGCGGATCGGCGCGGTCGTCGCGCGCGGCCCGGTGATGGGCCGGCTGCGCGGCATGCGGACGGTCGACGACTTCTTCGTCGCCCGCCCGCTCCAGGAGGCCGCCGTCGAACTGCTCTCCACCCCCTCCTGGGACCGCCATCTGCGCACCCTGGCCGCGGCGTTGCGCGAACGCTGCGGCGTGCTCGCCGACGCCCTGGCGCGCGAGCTGCCGGAGTGGACGCCCGCGCGGCTCCCGGTCGGCGGGCTGCACCTGTGGCAGCGGCTGCCGGACCGGGTGGCGGACGGCGCCGTCGCCGACGCGGCCCGCGTCCGCGGTGTGGCCGTCAACGCCGGGCGGCGCTACTTCCCGGCCGAGCCGCCCGCCGCCCACCTGCGGCTCAGCTTCGCGGCGGCCGCGGACCCGGCGGAGCTGGTGGAGGCCGCGCGGCGGCTGGCGGCGGCCGTCGCGGGCTGAGCGGCTGAGCGGCTGACTGCGCCGGGAGCGCTGACGGCGGGTCGGGCGGGTGGTGCGGGAATGCCGGTGTGGAAAAAACCGGTGCCCCGGGAGCGGTCGACTCCCTACACTCGGCACTCAGAGACGCGCCGCCGTGAATCGGTGGTGGTGCGTGCCGTGACGAGTGGAGGAGGACGGGTCGTGCGCTACCGCACCGCTGTCGTCGTCCCCTCGTCCCGCTACGAGGTGATCCTGGTGTCCTCGTCCCTCCGGTGCCCGCTGCGCGGCCGGCACCGGACATCCGCGACGCACGCCTGACACCGGATCCGCGAGTCCGCCCGGAGGCCTACCGAACCGTCCTGTTCGGACCGGCTGCCGTGTCCGTCTCCGTTTCCGCTCCCGGCCTCTCGGCCGTCGCCGTCGCCGTCGCCGGAAATCGCGCCGCCCCTTTCCAGGAACACCCCGAAAGGCACCGGGCCATGCGCACCGACGTCCGCCGCTTCAGCAGCACCACCCTCAGCAGCATCGCCACCGTCCGCAACCTGGGCATCCTCGCCCACGTGGACGCCGGCAAGACCACCGTCACCGAGCGGATCCTCTACCTGGCCGGCGAGACCCACAAGCGCGGCGAGGTCCACGACGGCACCACCGTCACCGACTGCCACCCGCAGGAACGCGAACGCGGCATCACCATCTCCGCGGCGGCCGTCGGCTGCCTCTGGGACGGGCACCGGATCAACCTGATCGACACCCCCGGCCACGTCGACTTCGCCGACGAGGTCGAACGCTCGCTGCGGGTGCTGGACGGGGCGGTCGCCGTGTTCGACGCCGTCGCCGGGGTGGAGCCGCAGAGCGAGTCCGTCTGGCGCCAGGCCGACCGGCACGGCGTGCCGCGGATCGCCTTCGTCAACAAGATGGACCGGGCCGGCGCCGACCTGGACGCGGCCGTCGCCTCGATCCGGGAGCGGCTGCACCCCGTACCGCTCGCGGTCCAGTTGCCCATCGGACGGGAGGACGGCTTCACCGGCGTGGTCGACCTGCTGACGATGCGTGCCCTGACCTGGGACGACGGCCCCGACCGGGACGGCTACCGGGAGGGACCGGTGCCCGAGGAGCTGCGGGCCGAGGCCGAGCGGCGGCGACGGCTGCTGGACGAGGCGGTGGCCGGGCTCCATCCGGACGCGCTGGAGGAGTACTACGAGCACTCGGCGCTCTCCGCCGCGACGCTGGCGGCGGCGCTGCGCGACCTCACCCACCGCGGGGAGGCCGTGGTGGTGCTGTGCGGCTCGGCCTACCGCAACCGGGGGATCGAGCCGCTGCTCGCCGCGGTCACCGCCTACCTGCCGTCGCCGCTGGACGTCCCGCCGGTGCGCGGCGTGGCCGGGGGCGGCGTCGGCGTCGGCGGCGGGGTCGGCGGCGTCGAGGAGGAGCGGGCCGCCGATCCCGACGGGCCGCTCACCGCGCTGGTGTTCAAGGTGAACGTCACCGACACCGGCCGGCTCACCTATCTCCGGCTGTACGCGGGCACCCTACGGAAGGGGGACACGGTGCTGGACGCGGGCACCGGCCGCACGGAACGCATCGCCTGGGTTTTCCAGCCCCAGGCCGACCAGCGCTCGGCGGTCCACGTGGCCGTCGCCGGGGACATCGTCGTGGTGAGCGGCGTCAAGGCCGCGCGGGCCGGGGCGACGCTCTGCGCGCCCGGCGCACCGCTGGTCCTGGAACCGACGGTGGCCGCCGAACCGGTGGTGGCGGTGGCCGTCGAGGCGCGGCGCTCGGTCGACACCGACCGGCTGGCCACCGCCCTGGCCCGGCTCGCCGAGGAGGACCCGTCCCTGGTCGTCCGCACCGACCCGGAGACCGGCCAGCGGGTGCTGTCCGGGCTGGGTGAACTGCACCTGGAGGTGGCGGTGGAGAAGCTTCGCCGCTCCGGGCTGGAGGTGGCCGTCGGATGTCCGCAGGTCGCCCACCGGGAGACCGTCGAGCGCGGGGTCACCGGCCTGGTCCACCGGCACGTCAAACAGGACGGCGGCGCCGGGCAGTTCGCCCACGTGGTGCTCGACGTGGCCCCGCTGGACGCTGACGCCGACACCGACGGCCGGGCGCCCGAGGGCTTCGTGTTCGCGTCCACGGTGACGGGCGGACGGGTGCCGAAGGAGTACGTCCAGGCGGTCGAGGCCGGCTGCCGGGACGCCCTCGCCGAGGGCCCGCTGGGCGGCCACCCGGTCACCGGCCTGCGGGTCACCCTGACCGACGGGGCCACCCACTCCAAGGACTCCTCGGAGCTGGCGTTCCGCACCGCCGGACGGCAGGCCCTGCGCGAAGCCCTCCGGGCCTGCCGGATGGTGGTGCTGGAACCGGTCGCCGAGGTGACGGTGACCGTGCCGCAGGAGGTCATGGGCGGCGTCCTCGGCGACCTCGCGGCCCGCCGCGGCCGCGTCCAGGGCTCGGCCCCGCACGGCGGCACGGCCGTGGTGACGGCGGTCGTCCCGCTCGCCGAGCTCTTCGGCTACGCGACCGCCCTGCGCAGCCGCACCCAGGGCCGGGGCACCTTCACCACCCGCCCCGCCGGCTACACCCCGGCACCGGCCACCCCCGCCCGCTAACCCCCCGGCGGGTCGCCGCGTCACCCCCCAGGTGCCCCGGCGGCCCGCCGCCCCGGATCTCCTGACCGTCCTCACCCAGCCGTGAACCACGTCAACCGCCTCGGTGGTCAGAACACCTAGAGCGCGCCGGCGTCGCGGGCCGTCCACACCGACGGGTACAGCGGGCGCCAGCCCAGCTCGCGGCGGAGGGCGGCGGTCGACACCTGGCCCTCCCAGGGGTCGGTGGTGTCGCCCGGGCGGTTCCGGCCGGTGTCCGGGGTGGCCGTCCAGGCGGCCGGCCGGGGCGCGCCGTTGATCTCGTGCAGGTCCCAGGCGGTCACCGGCGCGTCGTCCGCCACGTTGTAGGTGCGCCCCTCGACCCCGGGGGTGACCGCCGCGCTCCACAGCGCCCGCGCGAGGTCGGCGTGGTGGACCACCGGCAGCCGCTGGTGCGAGGGCCAGTGGCCGGCCCAGTGCAGCGAGTCCGCGAGGTGTGGGTCTCCTTCGCCGTAGACGAACGCGGGCCGGACCACGACCAGCGGCAGCCGTTCGCCCAGGTCCCGCAGTCCGCTCTCGGCGGCGGCCTTGGACGCGGCGTAGGCACCCCAGGCCGGATCCGGCGCCGGCCGGTCGCCCTCCACCGCCGGACGGCCCAGACCGCGGCCGTAGACCAGGTTCGTGCTGGTGTGCACGAAACGCCGGACCCCGGCCTCGGCCGCGTCCCCTCCGAGGGCGACCGTGGCGTCCCGGTTCACCGCGAACGCCTCCTCGTCCGGCACCCCGCGCAGCGCGGCGGCGATGTGCACCACCACGTCGACGCCTTCCAGCGCCCGCGCCCGATCGGCCGGCTCGCGCAGGTCGCCGAGGGTCACCCGGAGGCCGCGCGCGGTGGCCGCCTCCGCCTGCGCCTCGTGCCGCACCAGAACCCGGACCGCGCCCCGTTCGGCCCACTGCGCCAGCCGCGGCACGAACCGGCGGCCGACCTGGCCGGTGGCGCCCGTCACCAGAAACGTCGTCATTGCCCACTGCTCCCTCGGTGGTGGTCTGTTGCTGTGCGGGGTACGGCGGTCCTCCGCCCGGTGCCTGCCCGGTGCGTTCGCCGCCGGCCCCCGGCCCACCACTCTGGCGAGGCGCGGCCGGCGGTGGCAGAGACCCGCTCAACCAGGGACCGGCGGTCCCTGGTTGAGCGGCCCGCCCGCGGTGCAGGATGGGCGGGTGATCGACCGACCCGGCCTCGCCGACTTCCTGACCCGCCGTCGAGCCGGGCTCACCCCCGCCGACGTCGGACTGCCGCCGGGCGCGCGCCGCCGCACCCCCGGCCTGCGCCGGGAGGAGGTGGCCCAGCTCGCCGGACTGTCCGTGGACTACTACGCGCGCCTGGAGCAGCGCCGCGGCCCGCAGCCCTCGGCGCAGCTGGTCGCCGCCCTGGCCCGGGCCCTGCGGCTCACCGACGACGAGCGGGACCACCTGTTCCACCTCGCCGGTCACCTGCCCCCGCGCCGCCACACCCCGCTCACCCATGTCCGGCCCGGCCTGCTGCTGATCCTGGACCGCCTGCACGACACCCCGGCCCAGGTGGTCTCCGACGTTGGTGACGTCCTCGTCCAGAATCCGATGGCCGCCGCGCTGCTCGGCGACGTCGAGCAGCGGCCGCCGGAGCAGCGCAATGTGGTCCTCCGCTGGTTCACCGAGCCGCCCGCCCGCGCGCTCTTCCCCGCCGAGGAGCACGAGGAACTGACCCGGTCGCACGTCGCCCACCTGCGCGCCGCGCACGCGGCCCGGCCCGGGGACGCGCACCTGACCGGGTTGGTCGGGCGCCTGCTCGCCTCGGGCGAGGAGTTCGCCGCCCACTGGGCGCGGCACGACGTGGCCGTCCGGCGCAGCGGCCGCAAGACCGTCCTGCACCCGGTGGCCGGCCGGATCGAACTGGACTGCGAGGTGCTGGCCACGGCAGGTCAGGACCAGCTCCTTCTCGTCTACACGGCGCCGCCCGGCACCGACACCGCGGAACGCCTGGCCCTGCTCCGGGTCATCGGCCGGCAAGCCCTCACCGAGGAGCGATCCGATGCCCGGGAGCCCGGGAGTGCCGAGGAGCTGGTCCGCCCATGAGCCGTGCCCGTGCCCGGGGCCGTGCGGGGGCCGCTGTCGACGGGAGCTCCGCCGCGCCTCTTGTCCCGGGCTCGCTGGAGGCGCTCGAAGGACTCCGGTGGCCCGAGCCGGCCTCCGATGCCACCCGGCTGACCATCGCCGCCCACGCGCTGCGCCGCCGCCCCGTCCCGGACCTCGGCGTCGAGGAGCTGCGCCTGCTCATCGGTCAGGCCGTCGGCCTGCCGCATCTGCTCCCTCGCGCGGTCGACCTCCTCTGCCGGGATCCGCTGGTCGAGGGTGATCTCCACCCGGGGGACCTGCTGTCGGCGGTGCTCCGCTGCGACCCGGCGGTCTGGGACACCCGGCCGGATCTTGCCGGCCGGCTTGCCGTCGTGCTGCGGGAGTCGGTGAGGACGGCAGGGGAGGAGCCCGGCGGGGCCGCCGGGACGGCCGGGGTGCCCCGGGAGGTGTGGGAGCGGGTCGGGGTGTTCCTCGGTGGGCGTCCGGAGGAGGGGTGGGCGGGCCTGGTGGGGGGATCGGGAAAAGGGCTCTGACCTGCGCGTCTTTCCCTGGTGGGGGGTGGGTGAGCGGTTAGCGTGGCCGGGCGGCCGGGGTCGGTCGTGCGGCGTCGTGGGCGCCGTCGGAAGCGCGAGGGACGGGTAGGCATGCAGTTCGACGATCAGGGGGACCTCGACACCTCGCAGGTGGACGACCGGCGCGGCATCCCGCGGGGGAAGGTCGCCATCGGTGGTGGTGCGGCCGGTCTGATCGCGGTGCTGATCGCCGTGCTCTTCGGCGTCGACCCGAGCATCCTCGGGCTCTCGGACGGGGGCGGGCCGAGCGCCGGGAGCGGCCAGGGCATCACCGCCGGGGAGGTCCAGCAGGCCTGCCGGACCGGCGCGGACGCCAACCGCCGCCAGGACTGCCGGATCGTCGCCGTCACCAACAGCCTCCAGGAGTACTGGGGCGGAGCGCTGCCCCGGACCGGCACCGCCTACCGGCCCGCCGAGACCGTCCTGTTCACCGACCGGGTGTCCACGGCTTGTGGCGGGGCGAGCTCCGCCGTCGGACCGTTCTACTGTCCGGGCGATCGGCGCGCCTACTTCGACCTCGGCTTCTTCGACGAGCTCTCCACCCGGTTCGGCGCCCGTGGCGGCCCGTTCGCCGAGGCCTACGTGGTGGCCCACGAGTACGGCCACCACATCCAGAACCTGACCGGCACCATGCAGAAGGTCGGCCGGGACCGGCAGGGCCAGAACAGCGCCTCGGTCAAGCTGGAACTCCAGGCCGACTGCTACGCGGGCGTCTGGGCGCACCACGCCACCAGCACCCCGCAGGCCTCCACCGGGCGGCCGTTGATCAGCACGCTCACCGACCAGGACATCGCCCAAGGTCTGGACGCGGCGGCGGCGGTCGGCGACGACCGGATCCAGAAGCAGGCCACCGGCCGCATCGACCCGGAGACCTGGACCCATGGCTCCTCCGACCAGCGCAAGGCCTGGTTCACCACCGGCTACCGCAGCGGCGACCCGGCCGGCTGCGACACCTTCGCCGCGCCCCGCTGACCGGCGGCGCCCGCCGCCCGCGAGGTCGGGGCGGTCGGGGCGGCCGGGGCGGCCGGGCCCGGGCACCCTGTCATCCGTCAGGGACCCCTCCCGCCGGATCCTTCCTACGCTGCTGAGTACTGGCCGACCACTGGTCAGCCCAGCACCACCAGAGGGAGAACCACCATGCGCAAGTTCCTGCACGCCCTCGCCGCGCTCGCCCTCGCGACCGCCGCCGTCACCACGATGGGGACCTCCGGCGCCCAGGCCGCCGACGGCTCCTGGGACGGCTGCCCGTACGGGGCGGTCTGCATCTACGCCCGGGACGCCAACACCAGCACCCCGCCGACCGACATCTTCTGGAGCTACGGAGCCCACAACCTCAGCAACCAGAACGGCTGGCACTGGGTGCTCAACAACCAGTCCGGCGGGGCGCACGCCCACCTGTGCACCGGCTACAACGGCACCGGCTGCGGCTACGACATCGCCGCGCAGGCCGGGGTCTACGCCGACCTCACCCCGATCAACTCCATCACCCTGGACCGCCCCTGACCCCGGATCCCCCGCGGGGCCCCACCCGCTACCGCCCCTCCACGGTGGCCGCCGGTTCTCCGGCGGCCACCGCCGTGCGTGCCGGGCCGAAGGGAGGGCCCCGGCGGTCGGCGTGGTCGGAATGGTCGGCGCGGTCATGCCACCCCCGGTGACGGGCAGGTGACGTCCTCGGCGGGCACGCTCCCGGTGAGCAGGTAGGACTCCACGACGGAGCGCACGCACGGGTTCGGCCCGGGGTACTGCCCGTGGTCGCCGTTGCCGGTGACCGTCACCAGGCGGGAGCCGCGCAGGGCCCGGTGCGCGGAGAGCGCTGCCTCGTAGTACGTCGCCGGGTCGTGCACCGAGTTGAGCATCAGGGTGGGCGGCAGGCCCGCGCCGGTGACCCGGACCCGGGGCGCGGTCGGTGCCGGCCAGGAGGCGCAGACGGCGGAGAAGGCCAGCGTCCGGGCGCCGACCAGCGGCCAGCGGGCGGTGTTCTCCGCGGCCCGGTCGGTCCAGACGGCGAGGTCGCGCGTCCAGGGCGTGTCGGCGCAGGTCACCGCGAAGTACTCGGCGAGGAACTCCGGGCTGAGGTACTCGCCGAAGACCCGCCGCGCCGCGGCGCGGGCGGCCGGGCCGGCGGCCGGCCAGTCGTCGAGCGCGGCCAGCGCCGTGGCCAGCAGGGTGAAGCCGTTGTTCTCCCGGTAGATGCCCTGGATCGTGCCGTTGTCCAGCTGGTTCGACCCGATGGTGAGCGCGCCGTCGACGACCGGGTGCTCGCGCAGCGCGGCCCGGCGCTCCTCCCAGCGGGCCTTCGCCCCGGCCGCGGTCGAGCCGTAGTGGTAGGTGTCGTCCCGTGCGGCCAGCCAGGGCAGGAAGTCCTCCTCGAACCGCCGCTGGAAGCTCATCGGCTGCCCCTGCTGGAACCGCTCCCAGGTGCCGTCGAAGCCGATGTTGCTGTCCAGCACCATCCGCTCGATCCGGTGCGGGAAGAGCGTCGCGTAGTACGCGCCGATCATGGTGGCGTAGGACGGGCCGTAGTAGCTGACCCGGCGCTCGCCGAGCAGGGCGCGGAACAGGTCGACGTCCCGCGCGGTCTGCTCGGTCGTCAGGTAGGGCAACAGGCCGTCGCTGCGCCGCTCGCAGTCGGCGGCGAACCCGCGCGAGGCGGCGATGACCCGGGCGCGGTCGGCCGGCGCGTCGTCGCGGAAGTCCCCGGCGAAGAACGCCCGGAACTCCTCCGGGGTCTGGCACACGGCCCGGGTGCTGTGGCCGACGCCGCGCTGGTCGAAGCCCACGATGTCGTAGGCGGCGCCGAGCGCGGGCGCGTTCTTGACGTGGTCGGCCGGGCGCAGCAGGCCCTGGCCGCCGGGGCCGCCGGCGGCGGTCAGCAGGGTGCCGATCCGCCGGGCCGGATCGCTCGCGCGGTGGCGGGAGACCGCGACGGTGAGGTCCGGCCCCCGCCCGGGGTGGTGCCAGTCGCGGGGCACCGTCATGTCGGCGCACTCCAGGGTGGCCTCCTCGGCGCAGGGCTGCCAGGCGAGTTGCTGGTGGGCGTAGCGGGCGGGGACGGCGGGAGCGGCGGACGCGCTGGTGGACAGGCCCACGCCGGTGGCCTGGGTGAGGGCGAGGGCGGCGAGCACCGCGGCGGTGCCCCTGCCGAGGGTGGCGAGCCGGGTGCGGTGCCCGGGACGGTTGCTGGTTCCTGTGGTCATGGCGTCGATCCTGGCCGCTGCGAGCGTCCCGATCGATCCGGCGGGCACCCGTCTTTCCGGTGGTGCCTGGGCCACCCGGAACCCTGTCGGAAAATGGAGCAACCCCCTCGTGCGAGTGAATCGCGACAAGGGGGTTGACGGTTGCTCACACTGGGCTCGCCGGGGCGGCCCCGGCATCGGCCCGACCCGTCGGGCGGGTTCATCGGCCGGGTTCAGTAGCCGACCGTGAAGCGGGCCCGGCGGTGGGTCGGCTGCTCGGCCTCGTCGAGGAGGGCGACGGCGAGGTCCTCCATCGAGACGGCCGAGGTGCCCGCGGCGTCGACCAGGAGCTCGTCCCGGCCGAGGCGGAAGCGGCCGGTGCGCTCGCCCGGTTCGAGCAGGGCGGCCGGGCTGAGGTAGGTCCAGTCGACCTCCTCGTCCGCGCGGCAGAGGGCGAGCTGCTCGGTGCAGGCGTCGGCGATCGGCCGCCAGGAGGCGGGGAACCCGGGGTCGTCGACGACGGTGGCGCCGTTCCCGCCGGGCAACAGCAGGCTGCCGGCGCCGCCGACGAGCAGCAACCGCACGCCCGTTCCGGCCAGGCCGGTGAGCAGGCCCTTGGTCGCGGCGGCCAGCTCGTCCTCGTGGCCGGGGGCCGGGCGGGTGGCCGTGACCAGCAGGTCCTGGCCGGCGGCGAGGCGGCGGACGTCCTCGGGGTCGCGGGCGTCGCCGGTGGCGATCGTGACGGCGGGCGGGAACGAGTGCGGGCGGGACGGGTCGCGGAGCACGGCGGTGACCTGGTGGCCGCGGGCGACGGCCTCGGCCACCACCCGGCTGCCGACGTTGCCGCTCGCGCCGAACACGGTGATGCGCATGGGGGTTCTCCTGGGTTTGCGATGGGATGGGCTGGGATGGACGGGGGCGGAGCGGGGTGGAGCGGGGGTCAGACGGTCTGGCGGTCGGCGCGAGCGGTGTGCTCGGTGTGCTCGGCGTGCTCGGCCACGGGGTCCGACGCGTGGTCGGCGGGGGCCGCCGCGGCCACCACCTCGGCCGGGGTGCGCGGCCGCTGGGTCTGCGCGGCGACCAGCGAGCCGAGCACGATCAGGGCGCCGAGGATCTGGACCGGGGCGAGGTCCTGGCCGAGCACGAGCCAGCCGAGGGCGGTGGCGACCACCGGGCTGAGCAGGCCGAGGAAGGTGACGGAGGTCGGCGGCAGGGCGCGGATGCCGCGGAACCACAGCGCGTACGCGACGGCCGCGCCGATCAGGCTCAGGTAGCCGTAGCCGAGCAGGTTGGCCCCGGTGAGGTGGGACGGCGGCGGTCCCTCGACCAGCAGGGCGACCGGGAGCAGCAGCAGGCCGCCCGCGGTGAGCTGCCAGCCGGTGGTGGCGAGCAGCGGCGCCGGCGAGGTCCAGCGCTTGGAGAGGACGACGCCGGTGGCCATCACCACGGCGCCGGCGAGGGCGGCCACGATGCCGAGGGCGTCGAGCTGGGCGTTGGCCCGCAGGACGAGCAGGCTGACGCCGGCCACCCCGGCGATGCCGGAGAGGAGGGTGCGCAGGGAGAGCCGGTCGCCGAGGAGGGCGGCCGAGAGGCCGGCGGCGATGAGCGGCTGGACGGCGCCGACGGTGGCGGCGACGCCGCCGGGCAGGCGGTAGGCGGCGACGAAGAGCAGGGCGAAGAAGGCGCCGATGTTCAGGGCGCCGAGGACCAGCGAGCGCCACCACCAACTGCCGGTCGGCAGACGGCGGGTGAGGGCGATGAGCAGCAGTCCGGCGGGCAGGGCGCGGAGCACCCCGGCGAGCAGCGGGCGTCCGGGCGGCAGCAGTTCGGTGGTGACGAGGTAGGTGGAGCCCCAGATGGCGGGGGCGAGGGCGGTCAGCAGCACGATGGCGAGTCGATTCCTTAGCACTAAGCCAATGTATCTCAGTGCTAAGGAATCTGGGCGGGATGTGGCGGACCGAATGCTGTGAGCTACCTCACCACTAAGGCATCGTTTAGGGTGGGGCCATGGCACAGCACCCAGATCATGTGGACCGCGTGGTCCGGCAGTGGGGCGCGGAGCGCCCCGACCTCGACGTCTCCCCGATGGAGGTGATCGGTCGGTTGAAGCGGCTCACCCGCCTGGTGGAAGCCGAGTTGAAGCGGACCTTCGCCCGGCACGACCTCGACTTCGCCTCCTTCGACGTCCTCGCCACCCTCCGCCGCAGCGGCCCGCCGTACCGCCTCACCCCGACCGGTCTCATGCAGTCCGCGATGGTCACCTCGGGCGCGATCACCCAGCGCCTCGACCGGCTGGAGGCCCGCGGCCTGGTCACCCGCACCCCCAGCGGCTCTGACGGCCGCAGCCGCGAGGTGGAACTCACCGCGGAGGGCCACGCGCTGATCGACCGTGCCCTGCCCGACCACCTCGCCACCGAGCACCGCATCCTGGCCGGACTGGACGCGACGCAGACCGCGGCGCTGATCGACGCCATGCGCGTCCTGCTCACCACCCTCGGGGACGACCCGGAGTGACCCCGTGTCGGCCCCGGCCCGACGCCGGGACGACCCCCCGCCAGACGCCGCGCCGGCCCCGGGACGACCCCGCGCCGACCGCGGCCGGTCAGGGGTTGACCGCCACCGCCTTGAAGAAGGTGTAGTGGAAGGTCCCGCCCGGCTCGGCCGCGCGGCGCAGGTCGGCGACGCCCCGGTCGAACGCCTCGGCGGTGGCCAGGCCGGCCCCGACCGCCTCGGCCCGCACCGACTCGACCATCGCGACGAAGGTCCGCCGGGTGAAGCCCTCGACCAGCTCGGGCCGGGCGCCGTCCGCGTACACCGTCCGCGGGCCGACGGCGACGTCCCGGAACCCGGCCTCGACCAGCAGCGGGTACAGCCGCCGCCCGATCAGGCCGTCCCCGCCGCCCGCGGCCTGGAGCCGGACCAGGTGGCCGACGACCGTGTCCGCCGCCTCGCTGCGCGGATGGAAGAACGCCGAGCCGTGGTCGCCCTCGATCACGGTGATCGTGCCGCCGGGCCGAAGCACCCGGCGCAGCGCGGCCAGGGCCGCCACCGGATCGGCGAGGTGTTCGAGGACGAAGCAGACGAAGACGTGGTCGAAGGCGCCGTCGGGGAACGGCAGCCGGTGCAGGTCCCCGTGGTGCCAGTCGACCCGCGCGCCGGGCGCGTGCTCCGCCACCCGGGCGCGCGCCCGGGCCAGCGAGTCGGCCGAGATGTCGGCGGCCGTCAGCGCGATGCCCGGGCCGGAGTCCAGCAGGTGCACCGTCTGCGCCCCGACGCCGCAGCCGGCCTCCAGGACCCGGCTGCCCGGCGGGTAGGCGGTACCGGCGTGCAGGAGCGCCGCGAGGGTGTCGGCCTGGTCGCCGAGGCGCCGGGCCTCGGTGGGGGAGTAGCCGTGAACGTACGGGGTACTGGTCGTCATGCCCTCACCCTCGCCCCACAATGGACCCGTGCACAGGTCCAATGATCATTCGGTCGACAGGTCCAAAACGGCCGGCGCCGACTTCCTCCAGTTGGACGCCCGGGAGGCGCCCGTCGGGGGGATCGCCGACTGGCTGGCGGACCGGCTGCGCCGGGCGATCACCGACGGCCGGCTGCCGGTCGGCAGCCGCCTGCCCGCCACCCGCGTGCTGGCCGCCGACCTGAAGGTCTCGCGCGGGGTGGTCACCGACGCCTACCGCCGGCTGACGGAGGAGGGGCGGATCGCGGGCCGGGGCCGGGGCGGCACCGTCGTGGTCGACCCGCTCACCCCGCCACCGGCCGCCCCGCAACCGCCCCCGAAACTCGATGGCGCACCCGGCAGCGCGTCGCCGTTCGCCGACGCGCCCGTCCCCGCCAGCTTCGACACCCTGCGCGCCGTGCCCGCCCGGATCGACCTCTCACCCGGCCTCCCCGACCTCGCCGCCTTCCCCCGCACCGCCTGGCTCCGCGCCGAACGCGCCGTCGTCCACGACCTCGACGCCCAGGACTTCGGCTACGGCGACCCGCGCGGCACCCCCGCCCTGCGCCGCGCCGTCGCCGACTGGCTCGCGCGCAACCGCGGCATCCGCGCCGATCCCGACGAGGTCCTCATCGTGGCCGGCGCCGCCCAGGCGCTCGCCCTCGCCGGCGAGGTGCTCCGCGCGGAAGGGGTCGACACCGTGGCCGTCGAGGACCCGGGCTCGCTCGGCACCCGCCAGCATCTCGGCCACCGGATCGCCGCCACCCCGCCCGTCCCCGTCGACGCCGAGGGCGTCCGGGTCGACGCGCTGCGCGCCACCGGCGCCCGCGCCGTCCTGCTCACCCCCGCCCACCAGTTCCCGACCGGGGTGGTCCTCGGCGGCGCCCGGCGGCGCGAACTGCTCCGCTGGGCGGCCGACGGCGGGCTGGTCATCGAGGACGACTACGACGCCGAACACCGCTACGACCGCCCGCCCGTGCCCGCGCTCCGCGGCGTCCTGCCCGACCAGGTCCTCTACCTGGGCAGCATCTCCAAACTCCTCGCGCCCGCCCTGCGCATCGGCTGGATGCTCGCCCCCGCCCGCCACCGGGAGCGGCTGGTCGACGCCAAACGCCTCGCCGACCTCGGCAACGCCGCGCTGCCGCAACTCGTCCTCGCCCGGCTGATGGACTCCGGCGCGCTCGAACGCCAGCTGCGGCTGCTGCGCCCGCGCCACCGGCGCCGCCGGGACGCGATGATCGCCGCCATCGGCGCCCGGCTGCCCGGTGCCGTCGTGCACGGCGAGGCGGCCGGACTGCACCTGATGCTCACCTTCCCGGACGGGCTGGGCTGCACGGACACCGAGCTCGCCGCGGCGGCGCTCGCCCACGGCGTCAAGGTGCAGCCGCTCTCCTGGCACGCCCGGCTGCCGCACCCGCCCGGGCTGGTCCTCGGCTACGCGGCGCGCGCCATCGGTGAGATCGAGGACGGCATCACCGTCCTCGGACGGCTGCTCCGGGAGGCGGGATGACCGCTCCCGGGGGGAGGCTGCTGGTGTCCCCCGGCGAGTGGCCGGGGGCCCAGGGGGCGGGTCGCCGACCGATCGGGTGACCGAGTGATCGGATGGCCGAGTGATCGGATGGCCGAGTGATCGGGTGGCCGAGCGTGAGCACGGCCGAGTCCCGAGCGTGGCCGATCGATCGGACGACCGAGCGCGAGAGCGTGCTCGACCGATCGAGTGATCGAGTGATGGAGAGGCAGAGGAAAGCCGGATGCCGATACCCCGTCGTGTTCCCCGCCGCGCGGTCCGCGGCGCGGTCCTGGCCCTGCTGCTGACCGCGCTGGCCGCGGCGGTCCCGCAGGCCCCGTCGGGCGTGCACCCGCCGCCCGGCCCGGACGCCCGGGCCGTCCGGCCGCCGAACCCCGCCGCCGAGCGGACCCCCGGAACCGACCGGTCCCTCGGAACCGACCGGTCCCCCACCGACGGGCGTCCCGCCGGCCCCGCCGGGACGACACCCGCAGAACCCACGCCCACCGAGAGGACGACACCCGTGCCCACCACCGAATCCCTCCTGCTCGCCGGCCGCCGGGTCGTCTACTCCTACTCCGGCGCCGTCCCGCCGCCCGAACTGCTCCGGACCATCAGCGCGGGCCGGGCCGCCGGCGTCATCCTGTTCAAGGACAACGTCGCCACCCCGCCCCAGCTCCAGGCCGCGATCGCCCAGCTGCGGCAGGCCGCGGCCGCCGCCCCGTCCGGCTCCCCGCTGCTGCTGATGACCGACCAGGAGGGCGGGAAGGTCCGCCGGATCAACCCCGGCGAGCCCGAGCTCTCCGCCCGTGCCACCGGAGCCGCCGCCGACCCGGCCGGCGCGGCCGCCCACGCGGGTGCCGGGGCGGCCCGCACCCTCCGCGACGCGGGCCTGAACGTCAACCTCGCGCCGGTGCTCGACGTCTTCGACACCCCGGACAACTTCATCGACCACTCGGAGCGCTCCTACAGCCGCAACCCCGCCGTGGTCGCCGAGCTGGGCTCGGCCTTCCTCCGCGCGCAGCAGGCCCTCGGCGTGCTCGCCACCGCCAAGCACTTCCCCGGCCTCGGCGCCGCCGCCCGCGAGGAGAACACCGACGAGCGCCCGGTCATCCTCTCCGTCCCGCTCTCGGACCTCCGGGCGCGGGGCGAGGAGCCGTACCGGGCCGCGATCGCCGCCGGCGTCCGTCTGGTCATGACCTCCTGGGCGGTCTACCCCGCCCTCGACGCCTACCTCCCGGCCGGGCTCTCGCGCACCATCGTCCAGGGCGAACTGCGCGAGCGCCTCGGCTTCGACGGCGTGACCGTCACCGACGCGCTCGAAGCCGGTGCCCTCAAGGCCTTCGGCGACGTCGGCGACCGGGCCGTCGCGGCCGCCGACGCCGGGATGGACCTCCTGCTCTGCTCCGCGCGGGACGTCCGCCAGGGCGACGCCGCCGTCGAGGCCCTCGCCACCGCGCTCGACAGCGGCCGGCTCGACGCCACCGCGTTCGGCGAGGCCGTCCACCGCGTCGACGGGCTCCGGGCCTCGCTGGCGAGCGGCTCCTGAGCCGTCCGGATCCGCCGGCGGCGCCCGGCGCCCGGCGCCCGGGGCCCGGCACCCGGAGGCGACCGGCGGGCGGCCTCAGAACGGCGGCCTCCCTCAGCCCGCGGTCAGCAGCTCGCGCAGGTCGAGGACGCGGTAGCCGGCGGCGCGGACGGCGTCGATGACGCGGGGGAGGGCCTCGGCGTCGAGGCAGTGGCGCTCGGCCGGGGGAGCGTCCTCGGAGCTGCCGACGTGGAGCTGGAGGATCGCGCCCGGGGCGAGGGCGGCGAGGGCCCGTTCGACGACCCGGTCGACGGTCATGCCGCGGGACGGGCCGAGGTAGCCGTTGGTGTCGGTGGTGAACTCCAGATCGGCGAAGCCCAGCGCGTTGACCTGGGTGATCGCCTCCGGGGTGGTCTCGCTGTAGGGGAAGCGGAAGAACGGCAGCGGCTCCGCGCCGGACGCGCGCCGGATCGCGGCATCGGCGCGCAACACCTCCGCGCGCGCCTCCTCCGGCGCGAGCCCGGTGAAGTGCGGGTGGCTGTGGGAGTGGTTGCCGAGCCCGTGGCCGGCGTCGGCGATGGTGCGGACGGCGTCGGCGTGCTCCTCGGCGAACCGGCCGGTGGGGAAGAACGCGGCGGGCGCGGCGCTCTCGCGCAGGGTGTCGAGGACGCTCGCCAGGCCGGTCTCGTCCCAGGCGGCGTTGAAGGTGAGCGCCACGGCGCGGTCCCGGACCGGGAGCAGGCGCACCTCCTCGCCGAGCAGGGCGGCGGGTGGTCCGGGCGCCCCGGGGGCCGCAGCGGTGGCGGCGGACCCGGTGAGGCTCACCGGGCCGGCGGCGGCGCAGGGACCCAGCAGGGTGGCGAAGGTGGCGAGGGTGGCGAGAAGGGTGGCGCGAAAGGGGGTGAGGGTGGCGCGAAGAGGGTGCACGCCTGACCAACACGCGCCGACCCAAGGCGGAAACGAACGGACACGGAGGGTCAACCGGATGGCAGGCTTGCGGCCGTGACTGTGCACCCTCTCGTACACGAGATCGCCGACACCTATCTGGCCCTGGTCGACGCCGCCGCGCCCGGGCTCGTCGAGGGCCTCTACCTGGTCGGTTCGACGGCGCTGGACGACTTCCACCCCGGACGGAGCGACATCGACTTCGTGGCGGTGTCCGCGGACCCGGTGACGGCGGACCAGCTGCCCGGGTTGGAGCGCGCGCACGCCCGGCTCGCGGCCCGCTTCCCGCGCCCCGCCTTCGACGGCCCCTACCTGACCTGGCACGAGTTGGCGGGTTCGCCCGCGCAGGCGGTGCCGGGGCCGCACGTCTTCGAGGGGACGGTCCGGCACCGGGTGAGATCCGACCGCACGCCCGTGCTCTGGCACACGCTGGCGCGCCAGGGCGTCACGCTGTGCGGGCCGCGCGCCCAGGAGCTGATGATCGACACCTGCCCGACGGAGCTGGCGGCCTGGACGGCGGGGAACCTCGACGAGTACTGGCGGCCCTGGTGGCAGCGTTCCTCCCGGCTGGCGTCGCGGCCGGGACTGGCCTGTCTCAGCGGGTGGGGGCCGGTCTGGGGGGTGCTCGGTGTGAGCCGGCTGCACTACACGCTGGCCACCGGGAAGATCACCTCCAAGCGCGGTGCGGGGGAGTACGCCCACCTGGCCTTCGACGGGCGGTGGCACCGGATCGTCGACGAGTGCCTGCGGATCCGGGCCGGCGGGCGGCGGCGCTCGCTCTACCCGAACCCGTTCGCCCGGCGGGCGGACGCGCTCGCGTTCATGGACATGGCCATCGAGAGCGCCCACCGGCTCGGCGCCGGCCGAGTGCCGCTCGGCGAGTAGCCCGGTCGGGCCGCGACCATGATCACGCCATCGAAGGTTTGTTTCCGGTCCGATCACCAAGTGTTTGGATCTTCCTCCTTTGCCGCATTCGATTCGCATGCCAGGGTTGCGTCATGCCACATGTGAAATGTCACATGTGGATCTATGGATGTGTTGATGAGCAGCGAGAGAAAGAGGAGCGGGACCATGCGGATGAACCGACTCACCCTGACGGCGGCCGGGATCGCCGGAGCGGCGGCCCTGCTGGCGGTGCCGGCCGAGGCGAGCGCGGCCCAGACGGCCGCCACCACCACCGTCACCTGCGGCGCGTCCGGCCTGCAGGCCGGTCTGTCGACCAAGGTCTGCGCCGAGGTCACCGGCGACAGCGTCCAGCTGTACGGCCAGATCAGCCTGGCGGGCCCGCCGAGCCCCGGCACCCCGTGGCCGCAGACCGTCGAGCTGCTGACCGGCCTGTCCGGCAACGTCGTGGGCGGCGCGTCGCTCGGCTCGGTCAGCGGCCGGACGCTCTTCACCGCCAGCACCGTCCAGGTGCGCGGCGTCGGCGGGACCGTGGCCTGCGGCTCCACCGTGCACGGCAGCTTCAGCGTCGCCACCTACCCGTGGGCCCCGGCCCCGGTGACCGTCGACGTCGTGGTGCCTTGTTGACAGCGCGGTCGACGTAGGGATGGGCCCGGGGTTCGGGGGACCTCGGGCCCGTCCCGTTTCCCGGCGACGGGTGGTGGCGGACCATGGCTGCGGGCGGTGGCGGACCATGACGACTTGAAGAAATCTTCATCTGCAAGGATGATGCTTCCCGGCCGGACCCCGGCCGCACCCGGAGGGAGAGGGCGGACGATGGCGGTCCCGCTGTACCAGGCCAAGGCGGAGTTCTTCCGCACCCTCGGCCACCCGGTCCGGATCCGCGTGCTGGAACTGCTCCAGGACGGGCCGCGCCCGGTCCGCGAGCTGCTGGCCGAGATCGAGATCGAGCCGTCCAACCTCTCCCAGCAGCTCGCGGTGCTGCGCCGGACCCAGCTGGTCACGGCCACCCGGGAGGGCAACACCGTGGTCTACGCGCTGAGCACGCCGGACGTCGCCGAGCTGCTCCGGGCCGCCCGGCGGATCCTCACCGAGCTGATCACCGACCAGGGCGCGCTGCTCACCGAGCTGCGGGCGCCCGGGTCGCGCGTGACCCGGGTGGGCAACGGATGAGCGGCCGGTGGGGCGCGCGGCCCGACCAACCCGTCGAACGAAGGAGTGTCCGGTCGTGAGCGAGAACACCGGTGGGGGCATCGCGGAGCCCGGGGCCGCTGCGGAGCCCGGGGCCGCCGCGGAGCCCGGATTCGGCGCGGAACCCGGGGCCACCGCGGAGGAGAAGGCGCGGCGGAAGGCCATGCTGATCCGCGCGGGCATCTACATCTTCGCCACGCACCTCTTCGCGGGCTTCGTCCTGCTGCTGTTCGCGCTCGGCGGCCGGAAGTAGCGCCGGAGCCGCCCGGGCCCGCCCGGACTCGCCCGGACCCGCCCGGGCCGGTGGCGGCCCCGGAGCGGAGGCGCCACCACCGGCCCGTCCCGGCCGGGGTCAGCGCGGGCCGTCCTCCCTGAGGTAGCGGCGGCTGGTGCTGGTCCAGGTGTACACGCCCTCGACCAGTTCCCGGGTGCCGTCGAGGTACCAGTGGCCGGCCGGGTGCCGGCGCAGCAGCCGCCGGCGCAGGGTCTCGCTCTCCGCCGTCAGCCGGGCGATCCGGGCCTCGACCGCGTGGGCGGCCCGGCTGCGGGTGCAGCCGCGGACCCGTTGCAGGGCGAGCACGGTGTTGAAGGCCGCGGCGCTCTGGCGCTCCTCGCGGTCCGCCGAGTACAGGTCGTTGATCAGGGTCGCCGCGTCGGCGGTGTTGGCGCGCAGGCGGTGGAGCGCGGGCTCGGCGTGCAGCCCGGCGGGCGCCTCGCTGCCGTGGGCGCGCTCCAGTATGCACATGAACGGGTAGAGGCAGCTGGCATGGCGGCGCAGCCGGACGGTCTCGGCGAGATCGGGGGTGGTGCGCGCGGCCCGGTGGGCGGCCTCGGTGAGGAAGGTCTCCAGGCAGGACCGCCACTCGGCGGCGGCGCGGCGCCGCCAGCCCGGCGGCATGGGAGTGCTCTGGCGCTGCCACAACTCCTCCCATGCGGACAGGAGTTGGGGGTGCGGCGGACCGCTGGGGACCGGTCGGCCGGCCACCACGGCGAGCAGCGGCTCGACGATGGCGCGGGCCTCGGCGGGGTGGCGGCCGGGCGGGCCGTCGAAGCGGTCGTCGAGGATGGTGAACCAGCCGAGCAGGTCGACCAGCAGGTCGAGCTCGGCGCCGCGGGTGCGGGGGTAGGAGTGGCCGATCAACTCCGGTAGCGCGTAGGTGTGGTAGCGGGGGAGGTCGGCCGGGG
>NZ_JBFBDO010000124.1:0-21601 GCF_040683335.1 Kitasatospora sp. NPDC093806 | reverse complement strand
CGCGCCCGGGCGCCGAACGCGGCGGCGCACTCGGCCGCGACGTACGCCGGGTCCGCCGCCCGCAGGCCGGCCAGCTCGGCGTCGAAGGCGGGCAGCCGCTCGTCCGGCACCGGAAAGAGGAAGGCCGGCAGGCAGCCCTCCACCAGCGTCCGCAGCAGCGGCAGTTCCGGCTCCCCGGCCAGCCGGGGCCGGACCTCCCGCACCCACGGCCGGTGCACCTCGTGCCCGCCGATCCCGAGCGCCACCCGCAGCCCGAGCACCGTCTCGGCCAGTGGCGACACCGCGAACCGCACCCGGGCCACCTCCGCCGCCGACAGCCGGATCTCCACCGCCACGCCGCCGCCCCCTCGATCGTTTAGCGCCAGCTGAACAGTAACCGGATCCGGCCGCGCGCCCGCAGGCTGTCCGCCATGGAGTTCTTCACCTCGTACGACGGAACGACGCTGGCCTTCCGCACCGTGGGCGACGGTCCGCCGCTGCTCTGCCTGCCCGGCGGTCCCGGCCGCGCCGCCGAATACCTCGGCGACCTCGGCGGCCTCGCCCGGACCCGCACCCTGATCCTCCCCGACACCCGGGGCACCGGCGCCTCCGCGACGCCCGCCGACCCGGCCACCTACCGGATCGACCGGCTGGTCGCCGACGTCGAGTCGCTCCGCCGCCACCTCGGCCTGGACCGGGTCGACCTGCTCGGCCACTCCGCAGGCGGCGGCCTCGCCCTGCTGTACGCCGCCGCGCACCCGGAGCGGCTGACCAGCCTGACCCTGCTCACCGCGTCCTTCGCCGCCGTCGGCCTGCCCTCCGACACCGGGGCGGAGCAGGTCATCGCCGTCCGCGCCGCCGAACCCTGGCACGCGGCCGCCGTCGAGGCCTACCGCGGCATGAAGTCCGCCCGCAGCTTCACCGAGGCAGCAGCTCATCGGCTCGCCTTCGAACCGCTGATGTACGGCCGCTGGGACGCTGCGGCCCGCGCGCACGCCGCCGCCGACCCGGCCCAGCGCTCACTGGCCGTCAGCGACCACTACTACGCGGGCTACACCCCCGACACCGACCACCTGCACGCCCGCCTCGGCGCCCTGCCCTGCCCCGTCCTCCTCCTCGGCGGCGAACTCGACCTCTGGCCCACCGCCACCGCGACCACCGCGGCCGCCGCCCTCTTCCCCCACCCCACCGTCGCCGTCCAACCCGCCGCCGGCCACTACCCCTGGCTCGACGACCCCGCCGCCCTCGCCGGCACCGTGGAGGACTTCCTCGCCCACCTGACGGTGAGCTGAACACCCGTGGGTACCGACTCGGTCCCGCCGTAGGTCGCGCCGGCCACCCTGCCCACGCTTCGACCGGATCGCCCGGCGGCCGGCCACAGGGGTCCTGAGCAGGCTGTCGGTGGGCCGTGGTTGGATGCGGCGCCGATGCCGAACGAGGGGGAAGAGATGACGCGCACGACACCGCCGAGGCCGCTGGACATCACGGTGCCGTTTCCGGAGCTGGCCGGTCTGGCCAGGACGGCCACCAGGCTGCATCCGTGCCCCGGGGCTCCGACCGTGCACGACAGTTCGGTGGGCGGGCCCCTCCTGTGGCCGGCGGACGAGCCCTGGCCGCACTGCGATCCGGGGTACCCGTCCTACCGGCCGGTGACGACGCTCGCGGACGTCCGCGAGTTGCGGGACCTGCTCACCCGGGCCTGGTCGCGGCCCCGGGGGCCCCAGGAGAATCTGCTGACCGCGCGCGAGAGCGAGACCGTGGACCGGATCCATGCCGGGCCCGCAGCGGAGCTGCTGCCTCCGGGGCCGCTGCCGCTGATTCCGCTCGTGCAGCTCTACGCCCGGGACGCACCCGGCCTGGCCTACCCGGACGGGACGGACCTGCTGCAGGTGCTGTGGCTGCCGTCCATCGGGGTCGAAGGCTCCTCCGAGGCCGTGCAGCTGCGGTGGCGACAGGCCTCGGAGGTCCGGCGGGTACTGACCGACCCTCCGGAGCCCGCCTATGTCCAGCTGCGTGATCACGTGCCGGAGCCGTGCGTACTCCACCCGGAGCGGGTGCGGGAGTTCCCGCCCTACCAGGACCTCGACGAGGAACTGGCGGAGCGACTGGACGCATGGTGCGCGCGGCGGTCGGTGGACTACCAGTCCGATCTGTCCGTCGCGCCCGGTTGGAAGGCGGGCGGCTGGCCGGCCCACTTCACCTTCCGGGATCCGGCCGACTCCGCCGAACTGCACTGCGGCGAGTGCGGCGGGGCGGTCACGGCGCTGCTCACCGTCGACGGGACCGAGTGGGACGGGGCCACCGGCAGCTGGCGTCCGGTCGAGGCGGACGAGGACGCCGAGGGCGTGGAGAAGCCGCTCGGGCACCCGTACCGGAGTCTGCGGCAGCCGACGATGGTGTCCATCGGTCGCGGCTACACCCTGCAGTTCTACAGCTGCGTCGGCACGCCGTCCCACCTGCCACGGACCATCATGCAGTAGCCGGACCGGAGCGTACGGCGCGGCGGGCAGCCACCCGGGTGGGGCCGGGGGGTAGCCCCCCGGGGGAGACGACCGGACGGGCCCGGTGCGGGCGGCACGAGGCCGCCCGCACCGGGGGCGGGGTCAGCCGGTCAGTTCCGCGCGCAGGCGTCGGGCGGCCGTGACCAGGTGTTCCAGCGAGGCGCGGGTCTCCGTCCAGCCGCGGGTCTTCAGGCCGCAGTCGGGGTTGACCCAGAGCCGTTCGGCCGGGATCGCCGCCAGTCCGGCACGCAGCAGGGCGGCCACCTCGTCCGCGCTGGGCACCCGGGGCGAGTGGATGTCGTAGACGCCGGGGCCGACCTCGCGCGGGTAGCCCGCCCCGGCCAGTTCGCGGGCGACCTCCATGTGCGAGCGGGCCGCCTCCAGCGAGATGACGTCCGCGTCGAGTTCGTCGATCGCCGTCATGATCGCGCCGAACTCGGCGTAGCACATGTGGGTGTGGATCTGGGTGTCGGCCCGGACGCCGGAGGTGGTGAGCCGGAACGCCTCGGTGGCCCAGCGCAGGTAGTCGGGCCGGTCGGCCGCGCGCAGCGGCAGGGTCTCGCGCAGGGCCGGTTCGTCGACCTGGACGACGGCGGCGCCGGCGGCCTCCAGGTCGGTGACCTCGTCGCGCAGGGCGAGGGCGACCTGGCGGGCGGTGTCGGCGAGCGGCTGGTCGTCGCGGACGAAGGACCAGGCGAGCATGGTGACCGGGCCGGTGAGCATGCCCTTGACCGGGCGGTCGGTCTGGTCCTGGGCGTAGCGGAACCAGTCGACGGTCATCGGGTGCGGGCGGGAGACGTCGCCGGCGAGCACCGGGGGCCGGACGTAGCGGGTGCCGTAGGACTGCACCCAGCCGTGCCGGGTGGCGAGGTAGCCGGTGAGCTGCTCGGCGAAGTACTGGACCATGTCGTTGCGTTCGGGCTCGCCGTGGACGAGGACGTCCAGGCCGGCCTTCTCCTGGTGGGCGACGACCTCGCGGATCTCGGCGCGGATCCGGTCCTGGTAGCCGTCGGCGTCCAGCCGGCCGGCCCGCAGGTCGGCCCGGGCGGTGCGCAGTTCGGTGGTCTGCGGGAAGGAGCCGATGGTGGTGGTCGGCAGCAGGGGCAGCTTCAGCCGGGCGCGCTGGGCCCGGGCCCGGTCGCGGTAGGCCTGGGGGCGGCGGGCGTCGGCGGGGGTGGTGGCGGCGGCGCGGGCGCGGACGGCGGGGTCGTGGGTGAGGGCGGAGGCCGCGCGGGAGGCCAGGTCGGCGCGGTTGGCGGCGAGTTCGCCGGCGATCGCGAAGGTGCCCTCGCGCAGGCCGCGGGCCAGGGCGGCGGTCTCGGCGGTCTTCTGCCGGGCGAAGGCGAGCCAGCGGGCGACCTGCGGGTCGAGGTCGCGTTCGGCGTCGACGTCGAGCGGGACGTGCAGCAGCGAGCAGGAGGGCGCGACGTCGACGCGGTCGGCGAGGCCGAGCAGGGTGGCCAGGGTGACCAGCGACTGCTCCAGGTTGTTGATCCAGACGTTGCGGCCGTCGACGACGCCGGCGATCAGGCGCTTGCCGGGCAGGCCGCCGACGGCGGCGAGGTCGGCCAGGTTGGCGGCGGCCGGTCCGGTGAGGTCGAGGCCGACGCCCTCGATCGGGGCCTTGGCGAGGACGGGCAGCGCGGCGCCGAGGCGGTCGAAGTAGCTCGCGACCAGGATCTTGGGGCGGTCGGTGAGCGCGCCGAGTTCGCGGTAGACGCGGGCGGCCGCGCCCAGTTCGGCCGGGCTGCGGTCCTGGGCCAGGGCGGGTTCGTCGAGTTGGACCCACTGGGCGCCGGCCGCGCGCAGTTCGGCGAGGAGTTCGGCGTAGACGGGCAGCAGGCGGTCGAGCAGGGTGAGCGGCTGGAAGGCGGCGGGGACGCCGGGGGCGGGCTTGGCGAGCAGCAGGTAGGTGAGCGGGCCGAGCAGTACCGGACGGACGGTGTGGCCGAGGGCGAGCGCCTCGCGCAGTTCGCCGACGGGCTTGGCGGGGTTGGCCGCGAACACCGTGCCCGGGCCCAACTCGGGCACCAGGTAGTGGTAGTTGGTGTCGAACCACTTGGTCATCTCCAGCGGCGCGACGTCCTGGGTGCCGCGGGCCATGGCGAAGTAGCCGGCCAGCGGGTCGGCGGCGACGGCGGCGCGGTGGCGGGCCGGGATGGCGCCGACGGCCACGGTGGTGTCCAGCACGTGGTCGTACAGCGAGAAGTCGCCGGTGGGCAGTTCGGCGAGGCCGGCCTCGGCCTGCCGGCGCCAGTTGTCGCGGCGCAGTCCGGCGGCGGTGGTGTGCAGGTCGGCGGCGGTGACGCGGCCGGCCCAGTAGCCCTCGACCGCCTTCTTCAGCTCGCGGTCGGGGCCCTGGCGGGGGTAGCCGTACGCGGTGGCCAGCGGGCCGCCCGGGGCGACGGCGGTGGCGTTGACGGGGGTGGTGCTCGGTGACACGGAACTCTCCTTCGCGAGTCGCGCTGCGATCCCGGGAGAGCTCGTGGACGTGGTGATGCGGCGGTGCGGCACGGCACCGGAGGGTGCCCGCCCGCGTCGCCGACCCGCCCTCGAGGTCACCGAGATCACCGCGTGCGGGGTGCACGCGGGCAGTGGCAGGTCTTCGGACTCGCGGGCTCGTCGCAGGCCTGGTCGGCCTCCGGCACCTAGTGGCCGTCGCTTCCCGGACCTCGGGGGTCCAGTGCGTGTGACGGCGGTCGTTCCCACTCACCGCTGCGGGGCAGTCCCGGACTGGCCAGTCGAATGGCTTCACCGGGTTCCCTCTTACGACGCTCCCGCCTGGCGGGCGGGGCGAACCGACTGCGCCCCCATCATAGGTCGTCGGGGCGCGGTCGGCGGGGCGGTATCCGCGACCCCGGTGGGATCGACGGTCACCGCCCCGCAGCGGATGCATGGCGAGGTACTGATGAACTCGACTGCGACGTCGAGTACTTGTCGCTGCGTCAGAGGCCGAGGACGTTCAGGCCGTTGCCGCAGACGTTGAGCTGGAAATTGATCGGGATCTGGATCTGGTTGCCGGACAGGACGCCCGGCGAACCGGTCACCACACCCTGGGCGGTGGCGCTGCCCTCGTTGATGCACACGGTGCCGCCGCCCGGCAGGGAGTGGTTGCCGCCGAGGACGGGCGGGGTCGGCTGTTCGTCGCAGCCGGCGGCGGCCACGCCCGCGGAGGAGAGGACCAGTACGGCGGCGATGGCCGCGCCGGACAGGAACTTTCGGGTGTTGTTCATGTGCCGAGAGGTACCTCCCCACCCCTCACTCCAGACCGATAATCACACTATTCACTCGAACTGCCTCTTGCGGACGATCCTCCTGCCGGGCCGTGAGGAGCTCGTCGAGGTCCTCGGTCCGGAAACCGCTGGCCTGCGCCCACAGGAAGAAGAGGTAGGACACCGCGGCGATCACCAGGGTGTCGGCCGGGAAGGGGATCGAGTGCTCCCCCGTCGGCCCGTACTCGCCGTAGTAGGACAGCGGCAGCAGCGCCAGCAGCAGGCCGAGCAGCCAGATCCCGCCGACGACGTGGCGGCGCCCCTCCGGGCTGCTCGCCGCCCACAGCACGGCCGTGAACGCGGCGACGCACAGCGCGAAGGCGCCCGCGTAGAGCCCGAAGCCCCAGCCGTGGTGGCCACCGCCGTGCGCGGCCAGGAACCAGCCGCCGGAGGCGGTGATCCACACCCAGGCCACCAGGAAGGCCGCCGACAGCGGGACGGCGACCGCCGTCTCCACCCAGCCGCGCCGCACCGCGGTGTAGGCGGCGAACACCGGCAGCCCGGCGAAGACCGTCACCAGCAGGGTGACCAGCGTGGTGAAGCCCGACCAGTAGATCACCAACACGCTGCAGACGAAGCTGGCCGGGGACCACAGCGCCGCCCAGCGGAGCCGGAACGGCCGCGGCAGGTCGGGGGCCGTGCGGCGCAGCGAGGAGAGGCTGGCGCTGCCCATCAGGAAGGTCAGCACGCCCGCGGCGGAGATGAACGAGACCAGTTGGTACCAGCTGGGCGCGGGGATGAAGAACAGGCAGCCGACCAGGAAGCAGCAGAAGGTGGCGATGGTCGGCACCCCGCGCGGGGACAGCCGGCGAAACACCTCGGGGGCGGCCCGGTGGTGGGCCAGCGCCTGGCTGACCCGGGCGCTGTTGCCGAGGTAGATCCAGCCGGCCCCGGCGGGCGAGAGGACGGCGTCGATCAGCAGCACGGTGCCGAAGGCCGCGAAGCCGGCGGTGCCGACCGCGTCGAGGGCGTGGAAGAACGGCCCGGAGGCCCAGCCGCTGCTGTTGAGCGCCGTCCAGTCGCCGGGCGTGACACCTGCGTCCTGCCAGTCGATCGCGCCGATGAAGGCGATCTGCAGCAGGGTGTAGAGGACGGTCGGGACGGCGATCGCGACCACGATGGCGATCTTGGAGTCGCGCTGCGGGTTCTTCATCTCGCCGCCGAAGTCCAGCGCCTGCCGAAAGCCCACGAAAGCGAACGCGATGCCGGTGGAGGAGATGGCGTGCACGGTGCTCGCCCCGCCGAGCGGGAGGAAGCCGCCGGCCGGCGAGAAGTTGTCGCTCCGCAGGACGAGGAAGAGCAGCAGGAAGGTGGCGACCGGGACGACGATCTTCCAGAGCGTCACCCAGTTCGTCGCCACGCTGAACTTGCGGATGCCGATGACGTTGATGACGTAGAAGACCAGCATCAGCGCGATGGCGGAGAGGATGCCCTGCGGCCAGGTGAGCATGGTGGTGCCGTCGACCTGCTCGACCACGTGTAGCCCCGGGAAGCGGCTGCCGAGGTAGGTCATCACCGCGACGGCCTCGACGGCGGGGATGGAGACGGCGAAGAGCCAGGCGGCCCAGCCGATGATCCAGCCGGTGAACGCGCCGTGGGTCAGATAGGGGTAGCGGACGACGGTCCCGGTCAGCGGGAGCATGCCGCCGAGTTCGATCCAGGTCAGGGCGATGACCATGAAGACGGCGCCGGCGATGACCCAGGACAGGATCGCGGCCGGCCCGGCGACTCCCGCCGCGGAGAGCACCGCGAAGAGCCAGGCGGAGCCGATCTGGCCGCCGATGCTGAGGAAGATGAGCTGGGGCAGGGTGACTTCCCGCCGCATCCGGCGTCTGTGCTCGGGCTGTTCGTCGCTCATGTGGGTACCCCTCCTTGAGGCCGCGCGCGTTCGGGGGAATTTCAGGGGAGAGCGGGGGCGGGACGGTCCCGCCCCCGCGGGGGTCGATCAGGTCGGGTCAGGTCACAGGCCGGTGAGCGCCTGGGCGAGCGCGGTCCGGTCGACCTTGCCGGTCGGGGTGAACGGGAAGGCGTCCACCACGACGTACCGGGCCGGCACCATGTGGCCGGGCAGCACGCCCTGCAGGCTGGTCCGCAGCGCCGCCTCCTCGATCCGCTCGCCGGGCACCCGTACGCAGTGCGCGGCCAGGAACTGGTCGCCGGTGGCGGTGGCGTGGACGGTCACCAGCGCGTCGCTGACCCCGGGCAGCTCGCGCAACCGGGTCTCCACCTCGCCCAGTTCGACCCGGGAGCCCTTGATCTTGACCTGGCTGTCGCGCCGGCCGAGGAACTCCAGCGTGCCGTCGGCCAGGATCCGGCCGTAGTCGCCGGTCAGGTAGGCCGGGATGCCCAGCCGGTCCCAGCTGCGGAACCGCTGCGCGGTCAGCTCGGGCCGGTTGAGGTAGCCGTCCGCGACCGCGACCCCGCCGATGCAGATCTCCCCCACCTCGCCGTCCTTGACCTGCCGCAGCTCGGCGTCGACGACCTGGACCACCGCGTTGTCGATCGCCCGCCCGATGGACGGCAGCACCGGCCAGCCGGCCGGGTCGCCGGTGAGCTTCTCGGCGGTGATGACGTGGGTCTCGGTGGTGCCGTACTGGTTCTCCAGGCTGGCGCCGGTGCGGGCGAAGAAGGTCCGCACGGACTCGCCGATCTGGAGCTGCTCGCCCGCGGTGATGACCTCCTTGAGGGAGCCGGGGAACCGGTCCTGCTGGACGGCGGCCTCGATCACCTGGTGCAGCGAGACGAACGGCAGGAAGACCCGGTCGATCTTCTGCTCGTCGATGTAGGCGAGCAGCTTGCCGGGGTTGCTGCGGGTGGCCTCGTCGACCAGCACCAGGGTGCCGCCGCTGGCCCAGGTGCCGAAGATCTCCTGGAACGAGACGTCGACGCTGAGCGGCCACAGCTGGAGGGTGTTCCAGCCCACCGTGGAGCCGGAGTTGGCGACCTGCCAGGCGGTCAGGTTGGCGAGCGCGTCGTGCGGCATCGCGACGCCCTTGGGCCGGCCGGTGGAGCCGGAGGTGTAGCTGATGTAGGCCAGGTCCTCGGGACGGGCGTCCGAGCCCCAGCGGGTCGGCTCGCCGTCGGCCTCCCCGTCCAGCACGTTGTCCAGGACCTCCAGCTCGCAGCCCTCGGGCACGGTGATCAGGTCGGCCAGGTGGGCCCGGCAGAGCAGCCGGTCGGCGCCGCTGTCGGCGAGCATGTAGTCCAGCCGGCCGCGCGGGTAGGTGTCGTCCAGCGGTACGTACGATCCGCCGCCGGCCAGCACGGCGAGGACGGCGATCGCGAGCTCCGGGGACCGGTCGTTGAACAGCGCGGCGCGGGTGGTGCCGGCCAGGTGGCCGGCCAGGCGCTGGATCGCCGCCTGGACCTGCCGGTAGGTCAGCTCACCGCCGGGCCAGCGCAGCGCGATGACATCGGGGTGGGCCTGCGCCTGCGCGGCCACCATCTCGTGCACGAGCCGCAGCTCCGGGCTGCTCGTGCTGCCGTGTTCGGTCATGGGTTAGCCCCTCCTTCTCCGCGGCCACGACGGGTGGCGGCGGACGGCGATACGGGAACGCGGCATGCCGGTGGGCGGCATGCGCGGGGTGGAACGTGGGAGACGGAATGCGGGACGCGAGGCGCGGGGGCGCGAGGCGCGGGGGCGCGGGACGCGAGGCGCGGGAGCGCGGAGTACCGGGTGCGGGACGCGGGCGGTCCGGACGGGTCGGGCGGGTCTGGCGGGTCGGTCAGACCCCGCCGCCGATGACGATGTCGTGCTTGGTCGCCAGCGCCCGCATCTCGTCCATGTACTCGTCCACCAGCTCCTGCGTCACCTTCGGGCAGCAGCCGGCGATGAAGTCGCGGATCATCTCGTCCATGTCCAGCTCGTCGGCGGTGCGGTAGAAGTCCTTGCGGGACTCCAGGTAGGCCCGGTCGACCTCCAGGCCGAACTCGGCGGCCCTGGCCTCGGCGTACTCGGGGTGGGTCAGGTAGCGGTAGGACTGCGAGCCGGGGATCGGGCAGAGCGGTCCGAAGTCGAGGGCCGCGAAGGTCCTGGGGTGCTCCTCAACGATCTCGGTCAGCGCCCGGTGGTTGTCGGCCATGATCTCGGGGGTGATGCCGAGGTGGGTCACCACCAGCCCGGCGGTGATCATGCCGCCGCGGTCGATGACGCCCTCCAGGGCCCGCAGGTTGTGGCCCATCGGCGCGTGCTTGCGGCCGCGGCCGCCGACCGGCTGCTTGTTCATGACCCGCAGCGACACGTCGGACAGGCCGTCGAAGCCGATGAAGAAGTGGTCCAGGCCCAGCTTGTTGACCAGGGTGTCGATGCGGTCGGCGCCGGTGGCGAACGCCTCGGCCCGCGCGTAGCCGAACATCTTGGGCCGGTCGGCCTCCGGGATGGCCAGGAACCAGGCCGGCGGGTTCGCCGCCATCGCGCGCAGCATCCGCCAGAGGGTCAGCGGAAGCTCGTCGGCGGTGATGTAGAAGTAATTGAAGCCCTGGTTGTAGGCGTTCTCCAGAATCCGCCAGGCGCGCTCCGCCTCGGGCGCGATGATCTCCCGGACGCCGGGAATGATGCCACAGAAGTCACACGCGTTCAGCGGGACCCCTTCGAGCCTTTCCCCGGCGAATTTGATGCAGCCGCGGCCGATGTCGACCACCTGGCTGCGCAATTCCCGGTCGCGCATGAAGAAGTAGACCTTCTGCTGACCGTCCAGGTAGTGCTTCTCGTGCGGGAAGAGACTGTCCATGAGACGGTAGTCGACCAGTGGGAGCCGGTTGTACTCGGCGGGATTCTCGGGATTGCGGTGCACCGCGCCGTCGGCGTCCCGGTAGACCAGGCCGGCGTAGTCCATGGCGGATCTCAGCCGGCCGGTGAGCCGGTCGGCCATGAAGTCGGCGAAGCCCTCGACCACGTCGTTGCCGTAGAAGCCGACGTCGACGACCGGCTGGTTGGCCATCACCCGGTCGTAGAGGGCGGAGAAGTGGTCGTTGCCCAGCACGACCACGAGGTCCGGGTTGAGCTCCTTGGCGCGCTTGGCCATGGTGATCGAGGCGCCGTAGTTGGCGGTCAGGACGCTGAAGCAGAGCGCCCGTATCCGGTGCGCGTTGGCCTCGATGAATTCCACCAGGGCGGAATTCCCGTGGACCGTTCCGTCGAAGTACCCGACCCCCAGTCCGGTACCGTCGAGGCGCGGGTGCAGGGCACTCATCAGGGTCAGCAGACCGAGATTCGGATAGATGGAGGTGTTCGCGCTGGAAGTGTGGCGCGAAGTGTCATTGGCGTTGACGAACAGGACGTACTCTTCGGGTTCGGCCATGGCAGCAAGCTAGCAGCCGGTAAGGGCACGGATGTTCGCCCATTCACCGCTTTGACATCACGCCCACGTCAATCTTGAAACGCGTTTCATTCTTGACATTTCCTGGCGAGAAGCGCCTACTCGGCGGCGACCACCGCGGGTTCGCCGGCGGTGAGCCGCACCAGGTCGGCGAAGGTGGTCCGGAAGACCGAGTGCGGCAGGCCGGCGCCGGTCCAGACGTGCGGGTGCTCGTCGAGCGCGACGTCCACCAGGGTGCGGATCACCTGCGGGTGGCCGATCGGGGCGACGCCGCCGACCTCCTGGCCGGTGACCCGCAGGACGAACTCCGGGGTGGCGCGCCGGATCTTGCCGCGGCCGACACCGAGCAGCCGGGCCAGCAGCCGGGTGTCCACCCGGTGGGCGCCGCTGGTCACCACGAGCAGCGGGTTGCCGTCGATGTCGAAGACCAGGCTGCTGGCGATGGCGCCGACCGGGCAGCCGAGCTGTTCGGCGGTCGCGGCGGCGGTGGGCGAGGCGGCCGGCAGCTCGACGATCTCCTCGGAGCCCCCCGCCTCGCGCAGGACCGCGCGCACCCGCTCGACTGCCCCTTGCAAGGTGCCCTCCCGCGCTCTGGAGCCGGTGACGCCGGGGTGACTGCGCGTCACACCGGGCTGCTGTGCGCGACCGTACCCCATGCGTCCCCCGAGCATCAAGGCGCACCAGGGGACACCGGACGCTTCACAACGGGCGGTGCCGGCGCCCCGGCAGGACGGGGCACCGGCACCGCGACGGATCGGCTCTGCTCAGGTCAGGTCGGCTCGGCTCGGGTCGGCTCAGGTCAGCTCGGGTCGGCTCTCCTCAGGTCGGCTCTGCTCGGGTCAGCTCAGCCGGCCGACGTGGGCGAGGGCCCGCTTGAGCAGGACGCCCTGCCCACCCGGCATCTCCTGCTGCACCACCGGCGAGGCGGCCTCCTCCGGGCTGAACCAGACCAGGTCCAGCGCGTCCTGGCGGGGCCGGCAGTCGCCCGCCACCGGGACGACGTAGGCCAGCGAGACCGCGTGCTGGCGCGGGTCGTGGAACTCGGTGACGCCCAGGGTCGGGAAGTACTCCGCGACGGTGAACGGCTGGAGCGAGGTCGGGATCCGGGGCAGCGCCACCGGGCCGAGGTCCTTCTCCAGGTGCCGCAGCAGCGCGTCGCGGACCCGCTCGTGGTGCAGCACCCGGCCGGAGACCAGCGTGCGGCTGACCGTGCCGTCCGGGCCGATCCGCAGGAGCAGTCCGATCTGGGTCACCTCCCCGGTGTCGTCGACGCGGACCGGCACGGCCTCGACGTACAGGATCGGCATCTTGGCCCGGGTGGTCTCCAGTTCCTCGGGAGCGAGCCAGCCGGGCGTGGTTTCGGTGATCTCAGACACCGGTCGATCGTACGTTCTCCGGCCCCCGCCGCGCGGGCTGACCCTCCGTCGCGCCGCGCGCGGCGGGGCCGGGAGGCCGGTCAGACCAGGTAGTCCTCCAGGCCGCCGTCCCGCCGGATGTCCAGGGTCACGCAGTGGAAGCCGCCGCCCAGCACCCGGGAGTGCCGCAGCCGGTGCGGCAGCACGGTGATCCCGGCGTGCTCCAGCAGCTTGATCAGGCTCTCCTGGCCCGATTCGACGATCGCCGTGTCCGGGCTGACCATCAACAGGTTCATGCTGATCCAGCTCTCGCTGAGCGCGTGCTCGGGGGTGTCGCCGGACGGCTCGGCCGGCGGGCACCACAGGATGTCCCAGCCGCGCAGCGGCTCGGGCACCGTCTCCCGGGTGACCCGCTCCGGGTTGAGCAGCACGAGTCCGGGCCGCAGCAGCGCGATCGTGCTGTCGATGTGGGTGTACCCGTAGATGTCGCGCAGCGGGTGCAGCCGCAGTCCGCCGTCACCGAGCAGGCCGAGGGTGGACTCCAGCCAGCGCAGGCCGAGTTCGTTGCCGCTGCGGGAGACCTGGTAGAAGACGTCGCGGCCGAGCCGCAGCACGTTGGCGGCGTCGAAGACCGGCTCGGCCTCGCCCAGCAGCGGCAGCCCGTCCTCGTCGAACTCGAAGAGCTCGTCGTTCAGTTGCGGCCGGGGGGCGGCCAGCCAGCGGGCGCCGCGGCGCAGGTAGTCCTGGAAGAGGCCGCGCAGCCCGAAGACCTCGAAGTAGCGCTGCCGCATCGGGCTCGCCACCTCGATCACGGTGTCCCCGATCACCAGGGTGAGGTCGCGCGGGCAGTAGGAGTGGAAGCCCCCGTCGGCCTGCCAGTGCGGGGCGGCGAACGCGGCCGCGTGGTCCACCGGTTCGGGCTGGTGGACGGTGACGCCGAGGCCGCGCAGGGTGGCCACCAGCGCGTCCAGGTCCTCCTCGGTCTCCTCGACCACCTGCCGGGAGTACGGCCCGACCTCGATCGAGGCCAGGTCCGCCGCGCTGGTCTTCGGGAAGCAGGACAGCCAGGAGGACGGCTCGGTCTGCTCGGGCAGCCGGGCACCGACGGCGGTGCCGACCACCACCTCGCGCAACGTGGTGAACTCGTCCCAGCTGTGGACCGGACGGGCCGGACGGGTCGAATCGGGCATGACTCCCCCTTGACACGGGATCGGGAACGGGCGGACTGCCGAGGAGGACGCGGCGGCGGGAGGATCGGCGGGCCTGGGGTTCGCCGCACGGGAGATCACCGGCCGGGGCAGCCCGAAGCGGGGTTCGGGGGGCCGGGATCGATCGTCAAGCTACCCGGCGGGCCGACGGCGGCGCAAGGACCGTGATCGATTCCGGTCGCCCCGCCGCCGTGGCCCACGCGTTGTTCAATTCCCGTGCTGACGTTGAACAATGACCTGACGTCAGGTCACGCCGCGCGGCGTCCGGCTCACCACCGCCACACCCGTCTGATCCGGCTTCCGCCCGCGAGCGCCAGCAGCGCCCCGCCCGCCGCCGAGAAGCCGGCCACGGCCAGGTTGGTGCGCTGGGCGCGGCGCCGGTCGGCGGCGGCGGCCCGCGCGGAGGCGGCGAGGAAGGCCCGCTCGACGCCGACCGGGGCGAGCTCGCCGTCCGCCACCCGGCGGCGGAGCCGTTCCATCCGGTCGCCCCGGTAGAGCAGCCCCGGGTCCCGGTCGGCGGCCGCCCAGCTGCGGGCGGCCGCGGTGAGCCGGCGGTGCTCCCCGAGCGCCTCGCGCCCCTCGGCCAGCCAGCCGCGCAGCCGGGGCCAGACCTGCGGGAGCGCGTGGTGGGCGAGTTCGACGGTGTCCCGGTCGACCACCACCAGCCGGGCCCGGACCAGCCGTTCGAGGACCTCCGGGACCCCGGGGTCGTCGAACTCGGCCCGGCCGACCGGCTTCCGCCCGCCCTCGTCGCCGGCCGGGCCGCCGCCGGGCGCCCCGCAGGCCGGCACCGCGACGGACAGGCCAGCGGCGGACGACCCGGCACCGGACAGGCCCGCGGCGGAGAGCCCCGCGCCCGACAGCCCCGCACCCGGCAGCCCCGCACCGGCTGCCGCCGGGCCGGCCGACGGCGCCCCGGACGTGGCCGGACCGGACGCCGGGCCGCCCGCGGACGCGGGCTCCCCGTCCGGCAGCAGCTCCCCGGCGAGCCGCAGGAACACCGCCCGCGCCCGGTCCCGGTCGGCCGCGTCCAACCCCTCGAACAGCGCCTCGGCGGTCCGGGCCAGCGCGCCCTCGAAGCCGCCGGTGGCCTGGAACCCGGCCAGGGTGAGCGCGTTGCCGCTGCGCCGCCGCCAGGTCTCCAGCAGCGCCGCCGACAGCAGCGGGAGGGCGCCCGGCTGCTGGGCGGCGGTCGAGATCAGGACGGCCAGCAGCGCGCCCTCGACGGTGCAGCCGGCCCGCGAGGCGGGTTCGGTGATCGCCCGCCGCAGCTCGTCCGGCGCCGGGCGGCCGACCGTCAGCAGCGCGTGCCGGGCCGCCTCGGCCAGGCCCGGGTGCTCGGCGAACAGCGGCCCGCTCTGGTCGGAGCGCAGCACCAGCACCACCCGGCAGCGGCCCGGCCCGTACGCCGGAAGCCCGTCCGGCGCCGGGCCGGGCCCGCCCGTGGACGCGGCCGCCGCCAGCAGTGCGTCCAGGAACCGGGCCCGCTCCCCGGCGTCCCGGCACCGGGTGCGCAGTTCCTCCGCCTGGTCCACCACCAGGACCGGGTCGCCGTCCGCGGGGCCGGCCGCGCCCCGAGCCGCGCCCCCGGCCGCGGCCTGCTGCCCGGCCCGCGCCACCTCCCCGGCCCGCTGCCCGAGCCGGGCGAGCGCCAGCGCGTACGCCTCCATCGGCCGCTCGCCGGGCGTCAGCAGCGCCACCGGCACCCCGCCGCCGGCCGACCCCCAGCGGGCCAGCAGACCGGCTCTGACCAGCGAGGACTTCCCCGCCCCGGACGGGCCGACGAGGATCACCAGCCGCCGTTCGGCGAGCAGGCCGAGCAGCCGGTCCAGCAGCGCCTCCCGGCCGAAGAACCGTTCGGCGTCGGCCGCCTCGAAGGCCGCGCCGCCCGGGTACGGAGCCCGTCCGACGTCCTGCGCCCGCCGCCGCGCCGCGGTCTCGGCGGCGAGCTCGGCGGCCAGCAGCTGCCAGCGGTGCTGCCAGTCCCGCACGTCCCCGCCGCAGGCCTGCACATAGGCGAGGGTGACGGCCAGACTGGGCAGCCGCCGGCCGCCCGCGGCCACCGACAGGCTGGCCGCCGAACAGTGCGCCCGTACCGCGAGTTGGCGGTAGGGCGGACGCCCGGCCCGTTCCCGCAACGCTCTCAGATCGCCCGCGAACCGCAGCAGCGGCCCGTCCCCGGGGTCCAGTGGACTCTCCCGACGTGGCACTACGGCCCCCCTTCTCCCTTGAAGCGGTGTCCCGACCACTCATGTGCGCGCGCCCCGCGCCCCGCGCGGGCGTGCGCCCATCCCCCGGCGATTCATCATGCCCAGCTCAGTTGGTGTCGAACAATGGTGCCTACGGGTCGTTTGTTCCGAGTTGATGTTCAATGTCCAGCCGCACGGCGCCGAACAATGGCGGTGGGATAGAACCGGGAGCCGAAGCCTTCGCTGCCTTCGGAGACAGCCATGAAGTTCACGCGGTACTACCGTTCACTGCTGTCCACGCCCGCGATGGCGGTGGAGCGGTACGCCAAGAGCCACGAGTCCGGGGCCGACATCGCCATGGTCGATCTGGAGGACTCGGTCCCGCCGGCCCTCAAGGAGGAGGCCCGCCGACTCGCCGAGGAGTTCTTCACCCTGCCGTCCGCCCGGCTCGCGCGCTGCGCGGTGCGGATCAACACCCTCTCCGGGCCGGAGGGCCTGCGCGACCTGATCGCCCTCACCCGGTACCGCGTCAAGCCGGACCTCGTGCTGATCCCGATGGCGGAGTCCCCCCGCGACATCGAGATCGCCGCCGCCGCGCTCGCCCCGGACTGCCCGGACACCGAGTTCCTGGCCGTCGTGGAGACGCCGCTGGGCATCGAGCACGCGCCGGCCATCGCGGCCGCCGGGCACGGGCTGCGCGGACTGGTCTTCGGTTCGGCCGACTACGCCTTCGCGGTGGGCGCCCGGATCTCCTGGGAGGCGCTGGCGCACGCCCGCGGCCGGGTGGTCAACAGCGCCCGCGGCGCCGGGGTGGAGGCGATGGACGCGCCGTTCTTCGAGGTCGCCGACCTGGCCGGACTGCGCCGGGAGGCCGGGCTCGCCCGGGACCTCGGCTTCAGCGGCAAGATCGCCGTCCATCCCCGGCAACTGCCGCTGATCACCCAGGCGTTCAGTCCGGACGAGGAGCTGCTGGACCGGGCCCGCCGGGTGGTCGCGGCGGGCCTGGAGACCGGCCGCTCGGTCACCGTGGTGGACGGGGTGATGGTCGGCATGCCGTTCTTCGAGGCCTCGCAGCGCCTGATCGAGCAGTTCGACCCGCCGCAGCCGCCGCCCGTCCCGCAGCAGTCCCCCGCCCCGCGCCGGCCTTCCGCCCCGCACCATCCCCCTCACCCTACGACGGAGACGTGACGATGACCGAAGAAACCATCCTCGGCCCGCGCCGGTACCGCAACGCCGAGAAGATGCTGGCCACGGCCGACCCGGTGTGGCGGGCGGCCGCCGCCAACGGCCTGATCGGCATCACGGTGGACTCGGAGTCCAACAACCGGCTGATCGTCCGCGAGACCGGCCACGAGTTCGCCAACATGGTCTCCTGCGCCTACCTGGGCCTGAACAACCACCCGGCGGTCGCGGCCGGCGCGGTCGACGCCCTCGCCGAGTCGCACAGCACCTGGCTGGTCACCTCGACCACCCGGATCCGGCACAACCTGCTGGTGCGGCTGGAGGAGGAGCTGGGCGAGCTGTTCGGCGCGCACATCCTGCCCGGCGCGTCCTGTACCTCGCTCACCGCCGGCATCCTGCCGCTGATCGCCTCCGGGCACCTGGACGGCACCTGCGAGGAGGGCGGCGGCCCCCGGGTGATGGTCTTCGACCGCTTCTGCCACTTCTGCATGGCCTACGTGAAGCCGATCTGCGCGGACGAGTCGCTGGTGCTGACCTGCCCGCACAACGACCTCGACTACCTGGAGGACATCTGCCGCAAGTACCCGCGGGTCGCCTACGTGGCGGACGGCGCGTACTCGATGGGCGGGGCGGCCGCCCTCGACGGCCTGCTCGAACTCCAGGACCGCTACGGCCTGTTCCTCTACATCGACGACTCGCACTCGCTGTCCATCATGGGCGAGCGCGGCGAGGGCTTCGTCCGCTCCCGGCTGGAGATGAACCCCCTCACGGTGATCGTCGCCAGCCTCGGCAAGGGCTTCGGCACCGGCGGCGGCGTCGCGATGCTCGGCAACCGCGAGCAGTTCGAGTTCCTGCACCGGCACGCCGGCCCGGTCGGCTGGTCGCAGAACGTCGCGCTGCCCCTGGTCGGCGCCTCGCTGGGCAGCGCCGCCATCCACCGCTCCCCCGAACTCGCCGAGCTCCAGGGCCGGTTGAGCCGCAACATCGACCTGTTCGACGAGCTGCTGCCGACCACCTTCGCGGGCAACGGCCTGCCGGTGCGCCGGGTGGACGTCGGCGAGGCCGAGCGCGCGGTCAAGCTCTCCGCCCAGCTCTTCGAACGCGGCTTCTACAGCTCGGCGGTGTTCTTCCCGATCGTGCCCAAGGGCGAGGCCGGGCTGCGGCTGATGCTGCGCGCCGACATGGACGAGCGGCTGATCCGCGAGTTCGCCGGGCACGTCAAGGAACTCACCGAGGACATCTGACCACCGCCGGCTGCCACGACTTGGGGGAACCGTCATGGACGGAACGGAACCCGCCGGCTACCGGCGGATCGGCGAGCACCGCTACCGCGAGGTGGTCGGGCGCCACTACGAGGAGTTCACGGTCGGCGAGGTGGTCGAGCACCGCCCCGGGCGGACCGTCACCGAGCTCGACAACGTACTGATGAGCATGCTCAGCATGAACGACGCGCCGATCCACATCGACGCCGCCTACAGCGCGCACACCCCCTGGGGGCGGCCGATCGTCTCCAGCCTGGTGACGCTCAGCATCGTCGGCGGCATGACCGCGCGCTCCACCAGCGGGCGCACCATCGCCAACCTGGGCTGGGAGAACATCCGGATGACCCATCCGGTGTTCGTCGGCGACACCCTGTACGCGGAGACCGAGACGCTCGCCAAACGGCTCTCCAAGAGCCGCACCGGGCAGGGCATCGTCAACTGCCGCACCACCGGGACGAAGTCGGACGGCGAGGTGGTGGTGGTCTTCGAACGCAGCTTCCTGGTCCCGCTGCGCGGGTACGGCCTGGACGAGGCCACCGGGTACTGACGGGTACTGACGGGTACCGACGAGGGCCGTCGGGGCCCGGCGCCGACCGAGGTGCCGGGCCCCGACGGTCGGTCGGTCCCCGACTCAGTCCTCCCGGCGCACGTCCACCAGCACCTTGCCCATGGTCTCCCGCGCGGCCAGCGCCCGGTGCGCGCCCGCCACCCCGGTCAGCGGCACGGTGCGGTCGATCCGCGCCACCAGCCGTCCCTGCGCGGCCAGTTCGAAGAGCCGGCCGGCGATGCCCGCGAACAGCACCCGGTCTGCCAGCACCTGCTCCAGCCAGAAGGCCAGCAGGCCCGCCGAGCGATCGGCCAGCTCGTCCACCGAGAAGACGTCCTCCGGTCCGCCCCGGGCACCGACCGAGAGGAGCCGGCCGAACGGGGCCAGCGCGGCCAGTCCGGCCCGCAGCACCGGGCCGCCGACCGAGTCCACGAACAGGTCCACGCCGCCCGACTCCGCAAGCCGCCCGGCGAGTCCCGGGTCGCCGGGATCGAGCGTCCGGTCCGCACCCAGCGAGCGGACGAACGCCCGCTTCTCCGGCGTGGAGGCCAGCCCGACCACCCGGCCCGCGCCCAGCTCCCGGGCCAGCTGCACCACCAGGTGGCCGACCCCGCCGGCGGCCGCCGTCACGGCGACCGCCTCCCCCGGCCGCAGCCGGCCCGCCAGGGTCAGCGCGCCGTACGCCGTCGCCCCCTGCTCCAGCAGCGCGAGCGCCTGCTCGTCGCCCACCCCGTCCGGCACCTCGACCGTGAACGCCTGCTCGACGCGGGCCACTTCGGCGTACCCGCCACCGGAGCGCAGCAGCGCGGCGACCCGCCGGCCGTCCGCGCGCCGCCGGCCGACCACGTCGGCGCCGAGCACGGCCGGCAGCGGGTAGCGGGCGTACTCGCCGGTGCGGCAGTGCAGGTCCGCGTAGTTGAGCCCGGCCAGCGTGACGTCGATCAGCGCCTGCCCGGGTCCGGCCACCGGTTCGGGCACCGTCTCGGTCCGGAACTCCTCGGGCCCGCCGTAGCGGTGGATCACCGCCGCGCGCATCCCGGCCCGCGCCGGGTGGCCCGCCGGGTGCGGCGCGCCCGCCTCCGGCCTCACTCGGCGAACAGCGCGAGCAGCCGGATCTCGGTGGCGCGGGCCGCCGCCGCGTCCTCGGCGATCACGCAGTACATCACCGAGCCGTCCGCGCGCCCGAAGTCGCAGCTGAACACCACGCCGGTACCGGTCACCGGGTCGAAGGCCAGACCGGCCCGGTCCAGGGCGGCCAACGCCTCGGCGAAGGAGGGCACTTCGAGGCCCGCCAGCTCCAGGATGGTGCGCGTGTCCCGGTGCTCGGCGCGCAGCAGCCGGCCGAACAGGACGTCGTACAGGTGGCTGGAGCCGGTGAGCCGCCCGTTGGTCTCGTGAAAGAAGATCTCGCCCTTCGGCGTCAGGACGGCGTCCGCGCTGACCGTGCCCCGGTAGCCGAGCACCCGCAGGGCCTCGGCCAACCTGGCTCCCTGCTCGACGAGTTCGGCCCGGACGGCGGGGTCCGGGGTGACCGGCGGGGTGATCTCGCCGGCCACCACCGGCCGCATCACCATCTCGCCGCAGCCGGACAGCACCACCTCCCGGTCGCCGATCACGAACTCGGCGTACAGCGGCGCACTGTCCGCGAAGTACCGCTCCACCACCACCCGTTGGCCGCGACCGCCGGTCAGCCAGTCCCAGCGTTCGGCGACGTACCCGGCCACCGCCGCCCGGTCCGCCAGCGGCACCACCCGCTCCGCGCCGACGGCGGCGACCTGCTCCGCCCGGCTGAGGATCTCGTTGCCGAAGCCGCCCGCCTGGTACTCGACCTTCACCATCACGCTGTGCCCCTGCGCCAGCAGGCCCTCGACGGCGGCCTCCACCGCGGCCAGGGAGCCGGCGACCGTCCCGGGCGGGATCGCCACCCCGGTGCCCGCCGCCAGCGCCCGGAACGCCGCCTTGCTGTTGACCAGCGCGTTGCCGCCCTGCGCGGCGAAGGCGTGACCGGGCATCGCGTGCTCGGCGCCGAGCGCGCCGGCCAGCTCGGCCACCGCCCCGTTCGGCGAGATGGCCAGCACCCGGTGCAGCGGGCGCCCGTCCAGGACGCGGCGCAGCTCCGCCCGGAAGACCGGGTCGGCCAGCCGGTCGCCGGTGAGGATCTCGGTGCCCTCGGCGCCCGGCGGCGGCACCACGAAGGCCAGGCTCTCGGCCCGGACGCCGGTCAGCCCGGTGACGTACGCCAGGAAGCCGGGGTCGGGGCCCCAGGGCAGGACGAGGACGTCGCCGTCCTCGGCCCACCAGAGCATCCGCTGCGCCCCGCAACCGGCGAACCGCTGCGCGAGCGGCGACATCCCGGTGAGGTCCCCGACCATCTCCTCGGTGCGGTTGTTTCCGATGCAGAGCGTCGTCATCCGGTGAACTCCCCTGGCGTCCGGCGTGTCCTCTGGTTCCACGGCACGCGTGGGGCGTGCGCTACAGGTGTAGCGCACCAGGGTTGTTCTGGTTCGGCGCTCGGCCATTGAACAATAACGCCGAACAACCACCGCCCCGAGGCGACAACGACCGACCCCGGCGCGCTCAGGTGCACCAGAACAGGAACGGGGTGCAGGTCTTCGTCGGCTGCGCGGAAGGCGTGGCCGACGGCGGCGCGGTGGGCGTGGACGGCGGGATGGACGGCGGGGTGGACGTCGGCGGCGGGCTCGGCGCGGGAGACGCGGGCGGTGCGGTGCTTGCCGGGGCCGCGCTCGACACCGGCGGGGCCGGCGGCGGGCTCGGGGTACCGCGGTCC